>NZ_JBEYZD010000041.1:0-77933 GCF_040645895.1 Streptomyces olindensis
ACCTCCTGGTGCCGGGCCGCGGCGTCGGTTCGATGGGGACCGACGGATCAGGCGTCGGGAATGTCGGCCTTGGCGTCGATGAGCGTCTTGCGCGTGACGACCACGATCCGCTCGTAGTCGGCCCGGGACGCGTCGGCGGGGAGCTTTCCGTCGAGTTCTTCGGTGAGGTCCGTGCCGATCACAGCGAACCGGCCGTCGGACAGCTCGAAGATGTCGGGGCAGTTGGCACCTGTCGCACTGCCCCGCGCGCTGGGAGGGGTGCCAATCCGACGGATGATGTGGCTCACGTTCTGGCGTTCCTTTTGATCTCGAGGCTTGGTGCGCACTGTAGCCTGCGGTGCGATGCGGCCCTGTGGGGCCGCGGCCTCGACAACCGGGCGGCGTGGAGCGGCGGTTCGGCGGTGGTCGACCCGGTTCGCGGGATGCGCAGTAGTCAACCTTGTTGGCACCTGGGCAAACGCGCCGGTTTATGGGTTCGTTACCGCCCAGGCGTGTGATGCCTTCAGGAGAGTGATCCACGAGGTGCGGCGCTTACGGCGGGGTGCCGGAACGGGGCCGACGGGGCCGGTGTGGCGGAGGGGGGCTGGGCGCTCGGGTCCGCCAACGCGACAGCTGTGGCCACCCACGCCGGCGAGCGGGCGACGCCCGTCGCCGCCGCGACACCACGGGGCCCACCCGACGCCGTACCCGACCCGCGCCTCGGACCCGACCCGACGCTGTACCCGACCCGGGGCCTCGGCCCCGACCCGCCGCCGCACCGGACCCCGGCCTCGAAGCCCACCCAGGCCTCGGACCCGGCCCCGGCCTCAGACTCGACCCAGGCCTCGGACCCGGCCCCGGCCTCAGACTCGACCCAGGCCTCGGACCCGACCCCGGCCTCGGACCCGACCCCGGCCTCGGACCGGACCTCGGCCTCAAACTCGACCCCGGCTCCAAACCCGACCCACCCCGCCCACCCCCACCCCGCTACTCAACCGGCGGTTCCCCCACCACCCACCACTCCTCGACGTCCGCCTCCTCCAACTGCACGAGGAGATCGTCGACCATGCGTCCCAGCCGTGCCTCTTCCGACGTCCCGACCAGGGTCGCCCGATGCGGGCGGGAGGCGTACCAGTATTCGCGGAAGATCGGGTTCTGCAGCATGCTCCGGGCGAAGCCGAAGAACTCCTCCCGGGACATGTTGCCCATGCGGTAGTAGCACAGGGCGTTGGTGTAGAGGGCGTTGGCGAAGAGGAACTGGCGCAGCTTGCCGGGCGGCACGGTCCCGTCGTAGGCGTCGAGCACATCGGCCAGCTCCGGGTCGTCCATCGCCTTGCTCAGCAACTCCCAGTGCAGCCGCTGCTGATGGGCGAAGTTGGTGCGGCGCTGGGACTGCGCGGTCTCCTCCAGGTGCTCGATCCGGGCACGCAACGCATGGAGCTTGGGCCACTGCACGGCCAGGGCGACGACGGTGCCCGCCGCCAGGCCGATTCCGGCCGAGGCGGTGGCCCTCAGTCCTCGCATCGCAAAATTCTGTGTGGCCATGTCAACCCCCGATTCAGACGGCCGTCCGCCGGTCGTCGGGGTGCGGGTCGACTGGAGGGGACCGGCGCGCGGTGGGCGGCGCTTTCCGTCTCCCAGAGTGCCGAGCGGCTCTGATCGGCGGGGAGGCGGAGGAGAGGCGCACGGAGGGAAGCGAGGGTCGCACAAACCGGCGCCATGCCCAACGTCTGCCCCGCGAGTGCTGCTAACAATCGTTCACATCGCCGCGTTCTGAGGCTCGTATCCTGGGGCGGCATCCCCATTTCCTCCGTGTGCCGGGAACGCGAGCCGGTGCACGCATCGGCGTGAGAGAGGTCGCACGGTGAGTCAGCGGAGCCCGAAACCGCAGCAGATCCCGGTCGTCGTCCTGGCCGGATTCCTCGGCTCGGGAAAGACCACGCTGCTCAACCACCTCCTCCACCGCAGCGGAGGCAGCCGGATCGGCGCCATCGTCAACGACTTCGGGGCCATCGAGATCGACGCGATGGCCGTGGCCGGAGCGCTCGGCGACTCGACGGTCTCGCTCGGCAACGGGTGCCTGTGCTGTGCCGTAGACGCGAGCGAGCTGGACCAGTACCTGGAGCGGCTCGCGGAGCCCTCCCTCGGCATCGACGTCATCGTCATCGAGGCCAGCGGTCTCGCCGAGCCGCAGGAACTGGTGCGGATGCTGCTCGCCAGCGAGCATCCGGGGATCGTCTACGGCGGGCTCGTCGAGGTCGTCGACGCCGCCGAGTTCGACGACACCCGGGCCCGGCATCCCGAGATCGACCGGCATCTCGCGCTGGCCGACCTCGCCGTGGTCAACAAGCTGGACCGGGCGGCGGACGGCGAACGCGTCCTCGGACTCGTCCGGTCCCTCGTCGACCGCGCCGCCGTCGTCCCGGCGACCTACGGCCGGATCGACCCCGAGTTCCTCTTCGACTGCCGGCCGAGCGAGGAACGCATCGGACAGCTGTCCTTCGACGACCTGCACGAGCACGGCGAGGACGATCACGCCGGTCACCTGCACACCGCGTACGACAGCCTGTCGTTCGTCTCGCGGGAGCCCCTCGACCCGCGCCGGCTGATGGAGTTCCTCGACAGCCGGCCCGACGGTCTGTACCGGATCAAGGGGTACGTCGACTTCGGCCCGTACGACGCCCGCAACCGTTACGGCGTCCACGCCGTCGGGCGGTTCCTGCGCTTCTACCCCGAGCCCTGGCCGGCCGGTGAGGAACGCCTCACCCAGCTGGTCCTCATCGGCTCCGGCATCGACGCCCCCGCCCTCGACAAGGAGCTCGACGCGTGCCGGAGCGACGCCCCGCACGCCGACGAACACGGCATGTGGGGCGTCCTGCGGTACGTACGGGACCCCGACGAGGACCCCGCCGGCCCGGCCTAGACCGGCCCGGCCTAGACCGGCCCGCCTAGACCGGCCCGGCCACCACCGCCACCGTCTTGGCCAGCGAGACCCCCGAGCCGTCGCGGCGCGGGTCGGTCTCCGGCAGGTCGGCCGGGCTGCCGTTCTTCTGGGCGGCGAGAGCGGGAGCCGGGCCCGCCCAGGCCAGGGACAGGCAGTCCTCGCCCTTCAGGAACCGCTGGCAGCGGACGCCACCGGTGGCTCGGCCCTTGCGCGGGTACTGGTCGAACGGGGTCAGCTTGGCCGTCGTCTGGACGGAGTCGTCCAGCGTGCCCCGCGAGCCCGCGACCGTGAAGACGACGGCGTCCGCCGCCGGGTCCACCGCCGTGAAGGAGATGACCTTCGCGCCCTCCGAGAGCTTGATGCCGGCCACACCGCCGGCCGGGCGGCCCTGCGGGCGGACCTGGGACGCCTGGAAGCGCAGCAGCTGGGCGTCGTCGGTGATGAAGACCAGATCCTCCTCGCCCGTGCGCAGCTCGACCGCGCCGACGATCCGGTCACCCTCCTTGAGGGTGATCACCTCCAGCTCTTCCTTGTTGGCCGGGTAGTCCGGCACCACCCTCTTCACCACGCCCTGGGCCGTGCCGAGCGCCAGGCCGGGCGAGGACTCGTCGAGCGTGGTCAGGCAGACCACCGTCTCGTCGTCCTCCAGGGAGACGAACTCGGCCAGCGGGGCACCCCCGGCGAGATTCGGCGTCGGCATCGACTCCGGGAGCTGGGGCAGGTCGACGACGTTCAGCCGCAGCAGCCGGCCCGCCGACGTGACCGCGCCCACCTCGCCGCGAGCGGTGGCGGGCACCGCCGAGACGATCACGTCGTGCTTCACGCGCTTGGCGGCGGCGTCCTCGGCGAACGGCTCGCCGTTGGCCGTACGGGCCAGCAGACCAGTCGAGGACAGCAGCACCCGGCACGGGTCGTCGGCCACCTGCAGCGGCACGGCGGCGACCGGGGCGCCGCCCGACTCCAGCAGGACCGTACGCCGGTCGGTGCCGAACTTCTTGGCGACCGTGGCCAGTTCCGAGGAGACGAGCTTGCGCAGCTCCGCGTCCGAGTCGAGGATCCGGGTCAGTTCCTCGATCTCCGCGTTGAGCCGGTCCTTCTCCGTCTCCAGTTCGATGCGGTCGTACTTGGTCAGGCGCCGCAGGGGCGTGTCCAGGATGTACTGCGTCTGCACCTCGCTCAGCGAGAACTGCTCCATCAGACGCTGCTTGGCCTGCGCGGAGTTCTCGCTGGAGCGGATCAGCCGGATGACCTCGTCGATGTCCAGCAGGGCCGTCAGCAGACCCTCGACCAGGTGCAGCCGGTCGCGCTTCTTGCCCCGGCGGAACTCCGAACGGCGCCGTACGACGGTGAAGCGGTGGTCGAGATAGACCTCCAGCAGCTCCTTGAGGCCCAGCGTGAGCGGCTGGCCGTCCACCAGGGCGACGTTGTTGATGCCGAAGGACTCCTCCATCGGCGTCAGCTTGTACAGCTGCTCCAGGACCGCCTCCGGCACGAAGCCGTTCTTGATCTCGATGACCAGGCGCAGGCCGTGCTCGCGGTCGGTGAGGTCCTTGACGTCGGCGATGCCCTGGAGCTTCTTGGAGCCGACCAGGTCCTTGATCTTGGCGATGACCTTCTCGGGGCCGACCGTGAAGGGCAGCTCCGTGACGACGAGGCCCTTGCGGCGGGCCGTCACCGGCTCCACGGACACCGTCGCCCGGATCTTGAACGTGCCACGGCCCGTCTCGTAGGCGTCCCGGATGCCGGACAGGCCGACGATGCGGCCGCCCGTGGGCAGGTCCGGGCCGGGGACGTGCTTCATCAGGGCGTCGAGATCGGCGTTCGGGTGCCTGATCAGGTGGCGGGCGGCGGCGATGACCTCGCGCAGGTTGTGCGGCGGCATGTTCGTCGCCATGCCGACCGCGATGCCGGAGGCGCCGTTGACCAGGAGGTTCGGGAAGGCGGCGGGCAGCGCCGCCGGTTCCTGCTCCTGGCCGTCGTAGTTGGGGTTGAAGTCGACGGTGTCCTCGTCGATCGACTCCGTCATCAGGCTGGTCGCCTCGGCCATCCGGCACTCGGTGTACCGCATGGCGGCGGGCGGGTCGTCGTTGCCCAGCGAGCCGAAGTTGCCGTGGCCGTCGACCAGGGGGACGCGCATCGAGAAGGGCTGGGCCATGCGCACCAGGGCGTCGTAGATCGACGCGTCGCCGTGCGGGTGCAGCTTGCCCATCACCTCGCCGACGACACGGGCGCACTTCACGTAGCCCCGCTCGGGGCGCAGGCCCATCTCGTTCATCTGGTAGACGATGCGGCGGTGCACCGGCTTGAGGCCGTCACGGGCGTCCGGCAGGGCGCGGGAGTAGATGACCGAGTACGCGTACTCGAGGAAGGAGCCCTGCATCTCGTCGACGACGTCGATGTCGAGGATCCTCTCCTCGTACGAGTCGTCGGGCGGCGGGGTCTTCGTGCTGCGGCGGGCCATCGCTGCCGGCTCCTTGCTGAAGCGTGAACGAGATCTGACGCCGACCATTGTGGACCGCCGCACTGACAACCGGGACCAGGACCCGTCCTCCGGCCGCCGCACCCCGTCCGGCACCCGTCACCGGTCACGCTCTCCGCGTACCCCGCCCGGGAACTTCACCAGCGGTTCGCACGCTTGCATACAGTGGCAGGACCGGCAGGAATCCGCGGTTGTGAAGACCGCTCCGCGATCGAAGGGACGTACATGCCCATGGGTCACACGGCCACAGCCCAGGCAGGCTCCGGGGGCCTGACAGCGACCGAGCACCGCCTGGCCAACGGCCTGCGCGTGGTGCTCTCCGAGGACCACCTGACCCCGGTCGCGGCGGTGTGCCTCTGGTACGACGTCGGCTCGCGCCACGAAGTCAAGGGCCGTACCGGCCTGGCTCACCTTTTCGAGCACTTGATGTTCCAGGGTTCCGCCCAGGTGAAGGGCAACGGCCACTTCGAGCTCGTCCAGGGCGCGGGCGGCTCGCTGAACGGCACCACCAGCTTCGAGCGGACCAACTATTTCGAGACCATGCCCGCCCACCAGCTGGAGCTCGCCCTCTGGCTGGAGGCCGACCGCATGGGCTCCCTGCTCTCCGCCCTCGACGACGAGTCGATGGAGAACCAGCGGGACGTGGTCAAGAACGAGCGCCGCCAGCGCTACGACAACGTCCCCTACGGCACCGCCTTCGAGAAGCTGACCGCCCTCGCCTACCCGGAGGGCCACCCCTACCACCACACCCCGATCGGTTCGATGGCCGACCTGGACGCGGCGACCCTGGAGGACGCGCGGGCCTTCTTCCGTACCTATTACGCGCCGAACAACGCCGTCCTCTCCGTGGTCGGCGACATCGACCCGGAGCAGACCCTGGCCTGGATCGAGAAGTACTTCGGCTCCATCCCCGGTCACGACGGCAAGCCCGCCCCGCGCGACGGCTCGCTGCCGGAGATCATCGGCGAGCAGCTGCGGGAGGTCGTCGAGGAGGAGGTCCCGGCCCGCGCCCTGATGGCCGCCTACCGCCTGCCGCACGACGGCACGCGCGCGTGCGACGCGGCCGACCTGGCCCTCACCGTCCTCGGCGGCGGCGAGTCCTCCCGCCTCTACAACCGTCTGGTGCGCCGGGACCGTACGGCCGTCGCCGCGGGCTTCGGCCTGCTGCGGCTCGCCGGGGCGCCCTCCCTGGGATGGCTGGACGTGAAGACCTCCGGTGACGTGGAGGTGCCGGTCATCGAGACCGCCATCGACGAGGAGCTCGCCCGGTTCGCCGAGGAGGGCCCCACGGCCGAGGAGATGGAGCGCGCCCAGGCCCAGTTGGAGCGCGAGTGGCTGGACCGGCTCGGCACGGTCGCGGGCCGCGCCGACGAACTGTGCCGGTACGCCGTGCTGTTCGGCGACCCGCAGCTCGCCCTGACCGCCGTCCAGCGCGTGCTGGAGGTCACGGCGGAGGAGGTCCAGGAGGTCGCCAAGGCCCGCCTGCGCCCCGACAACCGCGCGGTGCTCGTCTACGAGCCCGTCGCCGACGAGACCGACGAAGCCGAGGACACCGCAGCCGCGGCCGGCGACGAGAACGAGGAGGCGGCCAAGTGACCGAGCTCGCCACGATGGACTTCCACCCCCGGCCCCAGGCGGGCGACGCCAAGCCGTGGGCCTTCCCGGCCCCCGAGCGCGGCACGCTCGACAACGGCCTGACGGTGCTGCGCTGCCACCGCCCCGGCCAGCAGGTCGTCGCCGTGGAGGTGCTGCTGGACGCGCCCCTGGACGCCGAGCCGGCCGGCCTCGACGGCGTGGCCACGATCATGGCCCGGGCCTTCTCCGAGGGCACCGACAAGCACACCGCCGAGGAGTTCGCCGCCGAGCTGGAGCGCGCCGGCGCCACCCTCGACGCGCACGCCGACCACCCGGGTGTCCGGCTGAGCCTGGAGGTGCCGGCCTCCCGGCTCGCCAAGGGGCTCGGCCTGATCGCCGACGCCCTCAGGGCGCCCGCCTTCGCCGACAGCGAGGTCGAACGGCTGGTCCGCAATCGCCTCGACGAGATCCCGCACGAGCTGGCCAACCCCTCCCGCCGCGCGGCCAGGGAGCTCTCCAAGGAGCTGTTCCCCGCCGACTCGCGCATGTCGCGCCCCCGGCAGGGCACCGAGGAGACGGTCGCCGCGATCGACTCCACGGCCGTGCGCGGCTTCTACGAGAAGCACGTCCGGCCCGCCACGGCCACCGCCGTGGTCGTCGGCGACCTCACCGGCATCGACCTCGACACCCTGCTCGGCGACACGCTGGGCACCTGGACCGGCTCCTCGGCCGAGCCCCGGCCGGTGCCGCCGGTGACCGCCGACGACACGGGCCGCGTCGTCATCGTGGACCGCCCGGGCGCCGTCCAGACGCAGCTCCTGATCGGCCGCGTCGGCCCCGACCGGCACGACCGCGTGTGGCCCGCCCAGGTGCTCGGCACGTACTGCCTCGGCGGCACCCTCACCTCGCGCCTGGACCGCGTCCTGCGCGAGGAGAAGGGCTACACCTACGGGGTGCGCTCCTTCGCCCAGGTCCTCAGGTCCGCCCCGGACGGCACCGGTGCCGCGATGCTCGCCATCAGCGGTTCCGTGGACACCCCCAACACCGGCCCCGCCCTCCAGGACCTCTGGACGGTGCTGCGCACCCTCGCCGCCGAGGGGCTCACCGACGCCGAGCGGGACGTCGCCGTGCAGAACCTGGTCGGCGTCGCGCCGCTCAAGTACGAGACCGCGGCGGCCGTCGCGAGCACCCTGGCCGACCAGGTCGAGCAGCACCTGCCCGACGACTACCAGGCCACGCTGTACCGGCAGCTCGCCGCGACCGGCACCGTGGAGGCCACCGCGGCGGCCGTCAGCGCCTTCCCGGTGGACCGTATGGTGACCGTGCTCGTGGGTGACGCGGCGCAGATCAAGGGCCCGGTGGAGGCCCTCGGCATCGGCGAAGTCACGGTCGTCGCCGCCGAGTAGGGCACGCGCGCGAGGAGCCCTGGTTGTCTTCCTAAGGCACCAGGGCTCCTTTATGCCCGAATTGGTACGGAGGTTGCCTGTCTGCCCTGTGGGATGCGCTACAAAACGGCGGATCCGTTTGGGAATTGAAAGTGGCCCCGCTTAGCGTCGTCCGGGCTGTTCGTCAGGCAGTGCGCCGCACCCGCGGCACCGGACAGTCATCGCCGAGTCCCCGTACGGCGCGAGCCAGGGGAGCCGGGGACCCAACCGCAGTCCCTGGGGTGAATCGGACGCCCGCGCGAGCCGCGAGGGGGTCCGTAGGAGACCTTCCTGCTCCGAACCCGTCAGCTAACCCGGTAGGCGAGAAGGAAGGAAAGGACCAGGCACTCCATGGCGTTCACCCGCGCCACCGGGAAGCATCGTCGTCCCAGCAGGATCCACCGCGGCACGGCCCGCGCGGCGGGGGTCGCGGCCCTCGCCACCACCGGCGTCATCGGCACCGTGGCCGCTCCGGCCGCCTTCGCCGCCGAGCCCGCCCCCGAGCAGACCGGCCTCACCCCCGTCGTCACCATGGGCGACACCGTGGCCCAGCAGATCGACGCCCAGGCCGTCGCGCAGAAGCACGCGGCCGAGGAGGCCGCCGCCAAGAAGAAGGCCGAGGAGGCCGCGCGTGAGCGGGCCGCCGAGGCGGCGAAGAAGGCCAAGAAGGCGGCCGAGGAGGCCCGCGAGGCCAAGGAGCGCGCCGCCCGCGAGGCCGAGCGCAAGCGCCTCAACAGCTTCGTCTCGCCGATCCCGGGCTCCTACGTCTCCACCGGCTACAAGGCCGGCGGCGCCGTCTGGTCCTCCGGCAGCCACACCGGCATCGACTTTCACGCCGCCAGCGGCACCTCCGTCCACTCGGTCGGCATGGGCACGGTCGTCGAGGCGGGCTGGGGCGGCGCCTACGGCAACCAGGTCGTGATCAAGATGAACGACGGGACGTACACCCAGTACGGCCACCTGTCGTCCATCGGCGTCTCGGTGGGCCAGCAGGTCACGCCCGGCCAGCAGATCGGCCTGTCCGGCGCGACCGGCAACGTCACCGGCGCGCACCTGCACTTCGAGGCCCGGACGAGCCCCGAGTACGGCTCGGACATCGACCCCCTCGCCTACCTCCGCTCGCACGGCGTGAACGTCTGACGGCACCCGCCCGCTCCCCGAGGCCCCGGCTCACCGAGCCGGGGCTTTCGGCGTTTACGGCGGCCGACTGTCCAAAAAATATCCATGGATTCCGGGCTGCCGTCGGAAATTCCGGCTCATTGCAATAGAGTCACGGACACGCGTCACTCGTCGACGTTTCACGGGGATTAAACGGAGGTCGGTCATGCGTATTCCCGCGCACTCGGTGTGCACGGCCATCCGGGACGACATCGTCGCGGGTGTCTACGAACGCGGCAGCCGGCTCACCGAGGAACTCCTGGCGCGCCGCTACGGCGTCTCGCGGGTGCCCGTCCGGGAGGCCCTGCGCACCCTGGAGGCCGAGGGCTTCGTGGTGACCCGGCGGCACGCGGGCGCGTGCGTCGCCGAACCCACCGAGCAGGAGGCCGCCGACCTGCTGGAGATGCGCATGCTGCTGGAGCCGCTCGGCGCCGCCCGCGCCGCCCAGCGCCGCACCGAGGCCCATCTGAAGGTCCTGCGCGGCCTGGTCCGGCTCGGCCAGGAGCGTGCCCGCCGGGGCAACAGCGACGACCTGCGCTCTCTGGGCGGCTGGTTCCACGAGACGCTCGCCCAGGCCTCCGGCAGCCCCGCGCTGACGTCGGTGCTCACCCAGCTCCGGCACAAGATCGCCTGGATGTACACCGTGGAAGCACCCGCCGGTCCCGTGGAGTCCTGGAGCGAGCACGGCGCGATCGTGGACGCGGTGGCGCGCGGTGACAGCGAGCGCGCGCGGGCGGTCACGGCGCTGCACACCGAGCGCGCGACGGCCGCCCACCGGCTCCGTTTCGGCTCCGCCGGGGAGCGCGCCGACCGTGTGAGGAACTCGCAACATCCCGTAAACACGGCGAGCCTGCGGCATTAACACGGGAGCCGTATACAAAGAGTGGCTAATTCGCGGGGGTTTATTTCTGCTGCCCCCGAACGGAAATTCCGCGCCCTCTGGGAGCTCCTCCTGGACGGGAATTGCGCGACCCGGGGCCGGGGAAAAGCGAAGGGCCCGCCCGGAAAACCGGACGGACCCTTCAGGAGCGCCGGATCAGGCGCGGAAGAATGCTCAGACGGTCTCGGGCAGTTCTTCCAGGCCCTCGGAGACCAGCTTCGCCAGCCGGTCCAGGGCGGCGTCCGCACCCTCGGCGTCGGAGGCGAGGACGATCTCCTCACCGCCCTGGGCGCCGAGGCCCAGGACGGCCAGCATGGAGGCCGCGTTGACGGGGGTGCCGTCAGCCTTGGCGATCGTCACCGGGACGCCTGCGGCCGTGGCGGCTCGGACGAAGATGGAGGCGGGGCGGGCGTGGAGGCCCTCGGCCCAGCCGACGTTGACGCGGCGCTCAGCCATGTGTTGCTGCCCTTCGGTGTTCAGGGTTGTCTAGACCAGTTTTCCATACGTGAAGCCCGGAGCGGTCCTGTCGTTCCACTCCGGGGGTGCCGTCGGATCGCGGCCTCGACCCGACTGACGCCCTCCACAGACTGCCTCGCGCCGCTGTCGGACGCTAGCCGTACTCTGGGGCCCATGCAGACCTCGCCGGACCGGCACGAGTATCCCGCCCACTGGGAAGCCGACGTGGTGCTGCGCGACGGGGGTACCGCGCGCATCCGGCCCATCACCGTTGATGACGCCGATCGCCTGGTCAGCTTCTACGAGCAGGTCTCCGACGAGTCGAAGTACTACCGCTTCTTCGCGCCGTACCCTCGCCTGTCCGCCAAGGACGTCCACCGCTTCACGCACCACGACTTTGTGGACCGGGTGGGACTCGCGGCCACGGTCGGCGGCGAGTTCATCGCCACCGTACGCTACGACCGGATCGGCCCGGACGGAACGCCCGCCTCCGGACCTGCCGACGAGGCCGAGGTCGCCTTCCTGGTGCAGGACGCCCACCAGGGCCGCGGGGTCGCCTCCGCCCTGCTCGAACACATCGCCGCCGTCGCCCGCGAGCGTGGCATCCGCCGTTTCGCCGCCGAGGTGCTGCCCGCCAACACCAAGATGATCAAGGTGTTCACGGACGCCGGGTACACCCAGAAGCGCAGCTTCGAGGACGGCGTCGTCCGTCTGGAGTTCGACCTCGAACCGACCGACCGCTCCCTCGCCGTGCAGTACGCGCGCGAACACCGTGCCGAGGCGCGCTCCGTGCAGCGGCTGCTCGCGCCGGGCTCGGTCGCCGTCATCGGCGCCGGACGCACCCCGGGCGGCGTGGGCCGCAGCGTCCTCGGCAACATCCGCGACGCCGGCTTCACCGGCCGGCTGTACGCCGTGAACAAGGCCCTCCCCGAGGGACAGAAGGAACTCGACGGGGTGCCCGCCCACCGTTCCGTGCGGGACATCGACGGCCCCGTGGACCTGGCGGTCGTCGCCGTGCCGGCCGAGCACGTCCCCGAGGTCGTCACCGAGTGCGGCGAACACGGCGTGCAGGGGCTCGTCGTGGTCTCCGCCGGATACGCCGAGAGCGGCTCCGACGGGCGCGAACGCCAGCGCGCCCTCGTGCGGCAGGCGCGCACGTACGGCATGCGGATCATCGGACCGAACGCCTTCGGCATCATCAACACCTCCCCCCAGGTGCGCCTCAACGCCTCCCTCGCCCCCGAGACCCCTCGCCCGGGCCGGATCGGCCTGTTCGCCCAGTCCGGCGCCATCGGCATCGCCCTGCTGTCCCGGCTGCACCGCCGCGGCGGGGGCGTCACGGGCGTGACCGGCGTCTCGACCTTCGTCTCCTCCGGCAACCGGGCCGACGTCTCCGGCAACGACGTCCTCCAGTACTGGTACGAGGACCCGGACACCGACGTCGTCCTCATGTACCTGGAGTCCATCGGCAACCCCCGCAAGTTCACGCGCCTCGCCCGCCGGACGGCCGCCGCGAAGCCACTGGTCGTGGTTCAGGGCGCGCGCCACGGAGCCGCTCCCCAGGGGCACGCCGTACGGGCGACGCGGCTGCCCCACGCGACCGTCTCGGCCCTGCTGCGGCAGGCCGGCGTGATCCGGGTCGACACGATCACCGAGCTGGTGGACGCCGGCCTCCTGCTCGCGCGCCAGCCCCTGCCCGCCGGCCCCCGGGTGGCCATCCTCGGCAACTCCGAGTCGCTCGGACTGCTCACGTACGACGCGTGCCTCGCCGAGGGCCTCCGGCCACACCCGCCGCAGGACCTGACCACGGCGGCCTCCGCGGCGGACTTCCACGCGGCCCTCGCCCGCGCGCTGGCCGACGACCGCTGCGACGCGGTCGTCGTCACCGCCATACCGGCGGTGGGGGAGGGCTCCGTCGCCGACGCGGCCCTCGCGGAGGCCCTGAGGTCGGCGGCGGCCGCGGCCCCCGCCAAGCCGGTCCTGGTCGTGCACGTGGAGCTCGGCGGCCTGGCCGAGGCCCTGTCGGCGGCGGCGAGCACGGCACCACAGATCGAGGCGGGCAAACCCACACAGATCGCCTCCGGCTCGGCGCCCACCGAAGAACGACCGCCCACCGAGGAACGACCGTCGAGCGGAGAACACCCGTCGACCGGAGAGCGGCTGCCGACCGCAGAACGGCCGTCCACCGCAGAACGGCCGTCCGCCACAGGACGTCCGCCCGCCGGGGAACGTCCGCCCGCCGAAGCAGGGCCGCCCACCGCCGAGACCCCCGAAGGCGCCCACCTCATCCCCGCCTACCCTGCGGCCGAGCGCGCCGTCCGTGCCCTCGCCCAGGCCGTCACCTACGCGCAGTGGCGCCGCGACGCCGCCGAACCGGGCAAGGTGCCCGAGTACGAGGACATCGAGGAGAAGGGCGCCGCCGCGCTGATCGACGGGCTCCTCGCTCGCGGGCAAGGGCTCACGCTCGGCACGGACGAGACCTGCGACCTGCTCGGCCACTACGGCATCCACGTCCACCGCGCCCTGCCCGCCCCGACCGCCGACGCCGCCGCCGAGGCCGCCCGTACCCTCGGCTACCCCGTCGCCCTCAAGGCCACCGCCCCGCACCTCAGGCACCGCGCCGACCTGGGCGGCGTCCGCCTCGACCTCGCCGACGAGGACCAACTCCGCCGGTCGTACCAAGAGTTGACCGAGCTGTTCGGCTCACCGGACGAGCTGCGCCCCGTCGTGCAGCGCATGGCACCGCGCGGCGTCGACGTCGTCGTACGGGCCGTCATCGACCCCGCGGCCGGAGCGGTGCTCTCCTTCGGGCTGGCCGGCGCCGCCTCGCAGCTGCTCGGGGACACGGCCCACCGGCTGATCCCGGTCACCGACCGCGAGGCGACGTCGCTGGTGCGGTCGATCCGCACGGCCCCGCTGCTGTTCGGCTGGCGCGGCTCCGCACCGGCCGACACCCGCGCCCTGGAGGAGCTGCTGCTGCGGGTGTCCCGGCTGGTGGACGACCACCCCGAGGTCGTCGCGGTCACGCTCGAACCGGTCGTCGTCGCCTCGCACGGACTGAGCGTCCTGGGCGCCTCCGTCCGCCTCGCACCACCGCCCGCCCGCGACGACCTCGGCCCCAGGACCCTCCCCGCCTACTGAGCGGACCCTCCCCGCGTACCGACAGGGGGCGAGCTGTGCCTCGCAGTCAGTGGTCCCCCGTAGGATGGGCGTCATGGCCAAGACCAGTACGACGACCCAGGGGCTGCGGGCGGCGATCGAGCGCAGCGGCTACTACCCGGCCCTCGTGGCCGAGGCGGTGGAGGCCGCCGTGGGCGGCGAGCCCATCCGGTCGTACCTGGTCCACCAGGAGACGACGTTCGACCAGAACGAGGTGCGCCGGCACGTCACGGTGCTCGTCCTCACGGACAACCGCTTCATCGTCAGCCACACCGACGAGCAGGCCGCCGACAGCACCTCCCCGACGCCCTACGCCACGACGTCGACGGAGTCCGTGAAGATCGGCCGCATCTCCTCGATCGTGGTCAGCCGCGTGGTCGCCAACCCGGAGTCGTACAAGCCGGGCACGCTGCCCCGCGAGGTCGTGCTCACCATCGGCTGGGGCGCGGTCTCCCGCATCGACCTGGAGCCCGCAGCCTGCGGCGACCCCAACTGCGAGGCGGACCACGGCTACACCGGCAACTCGACGGCGGACGACCTCAGCCTGCGCGTCAGCGAGGCCGGGGACGGACCGGAGACCGTGCGCCAGGCACTCGCCTTCGCGCAGGCCCTCTCCGAGGCGACCGCGGACACCGCCCGCTGATGGCACAGCCGTACACGGCCTGGGACCACCACCCCGAACCGCTCGCCGTCGCCTCCGCCCCGGTCCCCGAGTACGGCAGGGGCTCGCTCGCCGACCTCCTGCCCACGCTGGCCGCAGGCCTGGGCGTGCCGGGCATGAGCGCCACGATCTCCGAGCTGACCCCCGCCGACCGGAACTGCGTGTTCCTGATCGACGGCCTCGGCTGGGAGCAGCTGAAGGCACACCCCGAGGACGCCCCCTTCATGACGTCCCTGCTCGCCACCTCGCGCGGCGGCACCGGACGTCCGCTGACCGCCGGCTACCCGGCGACCACGGCGACCTCCCTCGCCTCCGTCGGCACCGGCCTGCCGCCCGGCGCGCACGGCCTGCCCGGCTACACGGTGCGCAACCCGGACACCGGC
The DNA here is from genome assembly GCF_040645895.1 of Streptomyces olindensis. Lineage (NCBI taxonomy): Bacteria > Bacillati > Actinomycetota > Actinomycetes > Kitasatosporales > Streptomycetaceae > Streptomyces > Streptomyces olindensis. The sequence continues at coordinate 15,099 of NZ_JBEYZD010000041.1, forward strand.
GAGCTGATGAACCAGCTGCGCTGGCAGCCGTGGGCCCCGCCCGGCCCCTGGCAGCCGTACCCGACGGTCTTCCGGCTGGCCCACGAGGCGGGCGTGCACGCGGCGCAGGTGTCGTCCCCGACCTTCGAGAACACCCCGCTCACCAAGGTCGCACTCAGCGGCGGAACGTTCCTCGGGCGGCTGACCGGCGAGGACCGCATGGACCTGGCGGCCGAGCAACTCGCCGCGGGCGACCGCTCCCTGGTCTACACGTACTTCGCCGAGGTCGACGGCGCCGGCCACCGCTTCGGCGTCGACTCCGACGCCTGGCGCGCCCAGCTCATGTACGCCGACCGCCTGGCCCAGCGCCTGGCCGAGCAACTGCCGCCGCGCAGCGCCCTGTACATCACCGCCGACCACGGCATGATCGACGTGCCCTTCGACGAGGAGCACCGCATCGACTTCGACGAGGACTGGGAGCTGAGCGCCGGGGTCGCCCTGCTCGGCGGCGAGGGCCGCGCCCGTCACGTCTATGCCGTGCCGGGCGCCGCGAACGACGTCCTGACCTGCTGGCGCGAGGTGCTCGGCGAGCAGTTCTGGGTCGCCTCGCGCGACGAGGCGATCGCGGCGGGCTGGTTCGGGCCGCGCATCGACGAGCGGGTGTACAGCCGTATCGGCGACGTGGTCGCCGCCGCGCGGGACGACGTCCTGCTCATCGCCTCCGAGCGGGAGCCGAAGGAGTCGGCGATGGTCGGCAACCACGGTTCGATGACCCCTGCCGAGCAGCTGGTCCCCCTGCTCGAAGTACGCTCCTGAGACCGCACGCCGACCCCTTCCACCCGCCGATCCCTCCGCCGAAAGGTGCTCAACTCGTCATGCCCGAGCTGGTGTTCTTCTCCGGAACGATGGACTGCGGGAAGTCGACGCTGGCTCTCCAGATCGAGCACAACCGCTCGGCGCGCGGCCTGCAGGGCGTCATCTTCTCGCGCGACGACCGCGCCGGCGAGGGCAAGCTCTCCTCGCGCCTCGGCCTGGTCACGGACGCGGTGGAGGTCGAGGACGGGCAGGACCTCTACGCCTACCTCGTCGACCACCTCTCGCAGGGCGGCCGCGCGGACTACGTGATCGCCGACGAGGCGCAGTTCCTCGCGCCGGAGCAGATCGACCAACTCGCGCGCGTCGTCGACGACCTGGGCCTGGACGTCTACGCCTTCGGCATCACGACCGACTTCCGCTCCAAGCTCTTCCCCGGCTCCCAGCGGCTGGTGGAACTGGCCGACCGGGTCGAGGTGCTCCAGGTCGAGGCGCTGTGCTGGTGCGGAGCCCGGGCCACGCACAACGCCCGCACGATAGGCGGCGTGATGGTCGTCGAAGGCGCCCAAGTGGTCGTCGGCGACGTCACGCACTCCGCCGACGAGGTCGGTTACGAGGTGCTGTGCCGCCGCCATCACCGCCGTCGGATGACCGCGGCGACGGCCCGGGCGGCGGCCCTGTCGCCGGACGTACTGCCGGTGACCTCCGTCTGACCAGCGGTCGCCAGGGGCCGTCAGGCCGCCGGTTGGAGCAGCGCGAACCGCGCCCCTTCCGGATCCGCCACGGTCGCCACGCGGCCGTGTGCCGTGTCGTGGGGCGGCTTGAGGACGTGTCCGCCCAGGTGGAGAAGCTGGTCCAGGCTGTCGTCGAGGTCGGCGACCTGGAAGTACGTCACCCAGTGCGGGCCCCGGTCCCGGGGCAGGGCCTGCCCCAGGCCGTGGACCCCGGCGACGGGCCGCCCGCCGAGGTGCAGGGCCACGTAGTCGAAGTCGGCGGAGACCACCGGCTCCTCCTCGTAGCCGAACACCGCCCGGTAGAACTTGGCGACGCTCGCGGTCTCGAAGGTCAGCAGCTCGTTCCAGGCGGGCGTGCCGGGGACGCCCGAGACGGCCGTACCGAGGTGCGCGGCGGCCTGCCAGATGCCGAAGACCGCGCCCGACGGGTCGGAACCGATCGCCAGCCGGCCGGCGTCGGCGGCGTCCAGCGGGCCCACGCCGATCGTGCCGCCGCAACTGCGCGCGGTCTCGGCCGTCAGATCGGCGTTCTGCGAGGCGAAGTAGGGCGTCCACGCGATGGGCAGGTGCCGGTCCGGCGGCAGTTGACCGATGCCGGCCACCTCGTGCCCGTCGAGCAGGGCGCGCACATACGGGCCGAGCTGCTGCGGGCCGGGCCGGAACTCCCAGCCGAACAGCGCCCTGTAGAACTCCTCGGTGGCGGCCAGGCCGTGCACCATCAGGCTCACCCAGCAGGGCGTGCCGGGCGTGTGCCGAGCGGGCGCTGGGCCGTGCGGGCCGGTGGACCCCCGTGCGTCGGTCATCGTCACTCTCTTCTCGGCCTCGTGCCGGCCGTGTTCTCGGCGGCCCTCGTGGGGCGGGTACGCCCTGTGGGACGACCCTTGTCCGGGAGAATGCCCGATGTGCTCGGCGCTGTCCCTCACGGCACGCTTATGGGCAGGTGTCGTTCAGCTGTGCACCAGGTGCTTGTTCCCGTGCGGCGGGTGACCGGCGCGGCCGGGCCGGTGGCCGGAGGGGTCGGGTCGAGTGACCGGAGGGGTCGGGCCGGGTGACCGGAGGTGCCGCCCGGCCGGGCCGGGCGGCCGGAGGCGGGCGGCTCGGCCGCGGCCCGTGCGCGAGGATGGGGCCATGAACGCCATCATCTCCGCATCCGACCTCGCGAGCGTCCTGGCGGGCGCCAACCCGCCGGTCCTGCTCGATGTCCGCTGGCAGCTCACCGCGGCCAAGGCGGCCGGTGAGCCGCCCTTCGACGGCCGGGCCGCGTACGAGGCAGGGCACCTCCCGGGTGCCGTCTACGTCGACCTGGACCGGGAGTTGGCCTCCGCGCCGGGCGAGGGCGGCCGTCATCCGCTGCCCGATCTCGCGCGTTTCGGGGCCGCGATGCGCCGCGCGGGCGTGTCGTCCGGGACTCCGGTGGTCGTCTACGACGGCGGCGAGGGCTGGGCGGCGGCCCGGGCGTGGTGGCTGCTGCGCTGGACGGGCCACCCGGACGTGCGCGTCCTCGACGGCGGGCTGCCGGCCTGGGAGGGGCCGTTGGAGAAGTCCGTGCCGACGCCCGAGGAGGGTGACTTCGTGCCGGAGCCGGGAGCGACGGGGCTGCTCGACGCCGACGCCGCCGCGGGGCTGGCGCGGTCCGGGGTGCTGCTGGACGCGCGGGCGGGGGAGCGGTACCGGGGCGAGGTGGAGCCGATCGACCCGGTGGCCGGGCACATCCCGGGTGCGGTGTCGGCGCCGACCACGGAGAACGTGGGGGCGGACGGCTGCTTCCTCCCCGCCGAGGAGCTGCGGGAGCGCTTCAAGGGGCTCGGCGTGTCCGAGGGCGCACGGGTCGGCGTGTACTGCGGGTCGGGCGTCTCGGCGGCCCACGAGGTCCTGGCGCTGGCGGTCGCGGGCATTCCGGCGGACCTCTACGTCGGGTCGTGGTCGGAGTGGTCCTCGGACCCGGGCCGACCGGTCGCGGTGGGGCCGGATCCCCAGTAGTCCGACGCGAGAAGAGGGCCGCGCCCGGTCGGCGCGGCCCTCGTGCTCGTACAGCCGGTCGGGCGGTTACTCCTGCTATTCCTGCTTCTTGCGCCGCGTGCCGAACACGATCTCGTCCCAGCTGGGGACGGCCGCTCTGCGGCCCGGGCGGACGCCGTCGGCCTCTGCCTGGCGGTCGGTGGCGCCGATGAGCCGGTCGCGGTGGCTGCCGACGGAGCGCGGCATGAGGACGTCCGCGTAGGCGGAACCGGCACCGGCCGAGGCGGCGGGAGCCGGGGGCTCCTCGGCCTCGGGTTCGGCGACGGGCTCCTCCTCGGGTTCCGGCGCCGGGCGTTCCGGGACGACCAGGTCGCCGCGGAAGCTGGGCACCGCCTCCAGCAGGCTGGTCAGCGAGTCCCGTTCGCCACTGCTCTCCTCGACCGGTTCGGAGGCCGCCGCGGGCAGGCTGGGCCGCTCGCGGTCGGCGGAACGGTCCAGCGGTCTGTCGCGCGGGAGCCGGGCGATCCGCGGCACGAACGGGAAGCTGGGCTCGGGCGCGGCGAGGTCGTCGGACTCGCCGATCAGCGAGCGGGCCTCGTCGTCGACGGCCTGGACGAGCCGCCGGGGCGGGTCGTACGTCCAGCTCGCCGAGTGCGGCTCGCCCGCGACGCAGTAGACCAGCAGGACCTCCCACGTGCCGTCGTCACGACGCCACGAGTCCCACTGGACGGTGTCCTTGTCGGCCCCGCGCATCAGCAGCCGCTCCTGCACGGCCTCGCCGAGCGGCGGACCGGAGTTCTCGCCGGGGCGGCGGACGGGGGTCTTGCGGGCCCGCTCGGCCATGAACGCCCGCTCGGCGAGCACGGGTCCCTCGAAGCGGCGGACCCGGTCGACGGGGATGCCTGCCATCTGCGCGACCTCTTCCGCGGTCGCGCCGGCACGTATACGCGCCTGGATGTCGCGGGGGCGGAGATGGCTCTCCACCTCGATCTCGATCTGGCCGAGGCGGGGACGGTCGCCGCGCACGGCGGCGCGGAGCCGTTCGTCGATCGGAAGCGTGTACTCCGTGCTGTCCGCAGCCTTCAGCACCAGCCGTGTGCCGTCATTCGAGACGGCCACGACACGCAGTTCGGGCATGGGGACCTCCCGGGTGGTGCCTGCCGACGTCACGTGCGTCGCTGCTTCCGCTAGTCGAGTGTGGCCTGCCCGGGTGCAGCCTGCCACAACCTTGCCGAGTTGCCCGGCGTGTCGGGCGCGGGCCCTGGATCGCCGTTATGGCACGGTTACCTATTCGCAACGCTAAGTGACGAACTCTGTCACCCTGTGCAACTAGCCCCCTCCCGGCGGTCCTTAAAGGCCCCGTACACCCTGACGGGAGACCGGACCCAGGGCTCGCAACAGTACTCCATTTGGGCCACGTGCGTGGATTGGCACGCCGTCCAACTTCTGGCAAGGGGTGGGACTCGGTCGTCCATTGCCCGGATTCCTCGATCTTGAACGTGGGGAACTTCACGTAATCGTCGGAATCGGAACAAGCCCCTCCACTGTCCGCCGAGTTCAGGGGTTCGGACTCGGGTTCCAGGGGTGACGGCGGCGTCGCGACCGGACCGTCCCGGGGCACCGTGGGGCGAGGATGCCGAGCACGCCACTTCGGGCGCGTCGTCTACGCCCCCAGAACCCTGCGCAAGTAGTCGTTCTGGAACCGCCGATCAGGGTCGAGACGGTCCCGCAGCGCCGTGAACTCGTCGAAACGCGGGTACACCCGGGAGAAGTACTCGGCGTCCCGGGTGTGCACCTTGCCCCAGTGCGGACGGCCCTCGTGGGCGGTGAAGATGCGCTCGGCGGCGGTGAAGTACCGCTGGTAGGGCGTGCCCTGGAACATGTGGACGGCGATGTACGCGCTGTCCCGGCCGGAGGCGGTGGACAGCGTGATGTCGTCGGCCGGGGCGGTGCGCACCTCCACGGGGAAGCTGACCTTCAGCCCGGAGCGGTCGACCATGGCCTTCAGTTCACGCAGCGCCTGGACGACGGCCGCACGCGGAACGGCGTACTCCATCTCCACGAAGCGCACCCGGCGGGGGGACGTGAAGACCTTGTAAGGGATGTCCGTGTAAGTCCGCGCGGACAGGGCCTTGCTGGAGATCTGCGCGATCGCGGGGATCGTGGCGGGCACCGCGCGGCCGACCCAGTTGGCCACCTGGAAGACGCCGTTGGAGAGGAACTCGTCCTCGAACCAGCTCTGGAGCTGCGGCACCGGCTTCTCCGGGCCGGCGCTGCGGTTGTTGCGCTTGGTGTTGGTGCTCCCGGTGTGCGGGAACCAGTAGAACTCGAAGTGCTCGTTCTCGGCCCACAGTTCCTCGAAGTCGGCGAGGACCCTCTCGAACGGCATCGGCTCCTCGCGGGCCGTGAGCAGGAACACCGGCTCGACGGCGAACGTGATCGCCGTGACGATGCCCAGCGCGCCGAGGCCGATCCGGGCGGCCGCGAAGACCTCCGGGTTCTCCTTCTCGGAGCAGGTCAGGACCGAGCCGTCGGCGGTGACCAGTTCCAGACCCTTGATCTGGGCGGCGATGGAGCCGGAGTCGCGGCCCGTGCCGTGCGTGCCGGTGCTCGTGGCCCCGGAGACGGTCTGCTCCATGATGTCGCCCATGTTGGTCAGCGACAGACCCTCACGCGCGAGGGCCATGTTGAGCCTCTTGAGCGGGGTGCCGGCCTCCACGGTGACCGTCATGTTCTCGCGATCAATGCCGCGTATGCCGGTCAACAGTTGAGGGCGGATCAACACACCGTCCGTGGCGGCTATGGACGTGAAGGAGTGCCCTGTGCCGACGGCCTTCACCGTGAGCCCGTCCTCGGCGGCCTGCCGCACGGCGGCGGCCAGCTCGTCGACGGAGGCCGGGGCGACCTCCCGCGCGGGACGCGCCAAGACGTTGCCGCCCCAGTTACGCCACGTGCCGTTCTTTCCGTTCGCTGTGCTGCTCAACGGAGCCTCCCCGACCCGGTGCCGGTCGCTTGAGCCGGCGGTACCCGAGGAAACCCACCGCGACCGCGACGGCCCCGGACACCGCCGGAACCCCGTACCCGGCACGCGCCCCGGCCGCGTCGATCACCCAGCCGGCCGCGGAGGAGCCGAGCGCGACCCCCACCGCGAGCCCGGTGCTCACCCAGGTCATTCCTTCGGTGAGCTGCGCGCGTGGTACGTGCTCTTCGATGAGGGACATGGTCGTGATCATCGTCGGAGCGATGGACAGACCCGCAACGAACAGCGCCACGGCCAGGAACGGCAAGTTTCCGACCAGTAGGAGTGGGATCATACTCACGGCCATGGCGCACACGCCCAGCAACCACCGACGTTCCGGCGCCCCGGCGAAGTGCAGCAGCCCGAAGACCATGCCCGCCACACAGGAGCCCGCCGCGTACAGCGCGAGGACGATGCTCGCGGCGGCCTTGTGCCCCTCCTCGTCGGCGAAGGCCACGGTGACCACGTCGACGGCCCCGAAGATCGCCCCGGTGGCGACGAAGGTGGCCACCAGGACCTGGAGCCCCGGCGCGCGCAGCGCGCTGCCACCGCCCTTGCGCTCGCGCGGGTGCGGCTCCGGCTCGGTGGCGCGCTGCGCGGTCAGCCAGAACACCCCGACCGCCAGGAAGCAGGCGGCGAGCAGCGGTCCGGCCTCCGGGAACCAGGCCGTGGACAGGCCGATGGAGATGATCGGCCCGAAGATGAAGCACACCTCGTCGATCACCGACTCGAAGGAGTACGCGGTGTGCAGTTGCGGCGTGCCCCGGTACAGGGCCGCCCAGCGGGCCCGGATCATCGCGCCGACGCTCGGCACGCAGCCGATGCCGACACAGGCCACGAACAGCACCCAGTCCGGCCACTTGTAGTGCGCGGCGAGCAGCAGGAGGGCCGCCGCCGCGAGGGAGAACAGCGTCGCCGGGCGGAGCACCCGCCGCTGCCCGTACTGGTCCACCAGACGCGAGACCTGCGGTCCGGCGAGCGCCGCCGCCAGCGCGATCGTCGCCGACAGGGCACCGGCCAGGCCGTACCGCCCGGTGAGCTGGGAGATCATCGTGACCACGCCGATGCCCATCATCGACACCGGGATCCGGCCGAGGAAGCCCGCGGCGGAGAAGCCCTTGGTGCCGGGGGCGGCGAACAGGGCGCGGTAAGGACTGGGCAACGGGGTCTCCGAAGGGCTCAGTAAGCTGCGAACGCAGTCGACACAGCTTACGGCTCCGGACGCCCCGACGCACCCGTCCGGCCCAGTCCCCGCGCACCTGTCCGGCCCAGTCCCCTCGCACCCGTTCGGCCCGAGCCCGACGCACTCGCCCGGCTCAGTCCCGAAGCGGCTCGCGACCCCGTGCCACCAACGGCTCGCGCCCAGGTGTCACCCCGCCGTTTCCCGGCTGTCAGTGCAGGGTGGCAGGATCGGAGTCATGCCAGACGCGCGCGATGCCAGCCCCTACGACGCCCTGCTCCTGCTCTCCTTCGGCGGCCCGGAAGGCCCGGACGACGTGGTCCCGTTCCTGGAGAACGTGACGCGCGGGCGCGGCATCCCCAAGGAACGCCTCAAGGAAGTCGGGCAGCACTACTTCCTGTTCGGCGGGGTCAGCCCCATCAACGACCAGAACCGCGCCCTCCTGGACGCCCTGCGCAAGGACTTCGCCGACCACGGCCTGGACCTGCCGGTCTACTGGGGCAACCGCAACTGGGCGCCGTACCTGACCGACACCCTGCGCGAGATGGTCCGCGACGGCCGCCGCCGCGTCCTGGTGCTCGCGACCAGCGCCTACGCCTCGTACTCGGGCTGCCGCCAGTACCGCGAGAACCTCGCCGACGCGCTCGCGGCCCTGGAGGCCGAGGGCCTGGAGCTGCCGAAGATCGACAAGCTGCGGCACTACTTCAACCACCCCGGCTTCCTGGAGCCCATGATCGACGGGGTGATCCGGTCCCTGGAGGAGCTTCCCGAGGCCGTCCGGGACGGCGCCCACATCGCCTTCTCGACGCACTCGATCCCGACGGCCGCCGCCGACACCTCGGGGCCCGTCGAGGACCACGGCGACGGCGGCGCGTACGTGAAGCAGCACCTGGACGTGGCGAAGCTGATCGCCGAGGCCGTCCGCGAGCGCACCGGCGTCGACCACCCCTGGCAGCTCGTCTACCAGTCGCGCTCCGGCGCCCCGCACATCCCGTGGCTGGAGCCCGACATCTGCGACCACCTGGAGGAGCGGCACGCGGCCGGCGTCCCGGCCGTCGTGATCGCCCCCATCGGCTTCGTCTCCGACCACATGGAGGTCCTCTACGACCTCGACACGGAGGCCAAGGCCAAGGCCGAGGAACTGGGGCTGCCGATGCGCCGCTCGGCCACCGTCGGCGCCGACCCGAGGTTCGCCGCGGCGGTCCGCGAGCTCGTCGTGGAGCGCGCCGCCGTCGAGCGCGGCCAGGAGGTCGCTCCGTGCGCCCTCGGCGCCCTCGGGGCGAGCCACCAGCTCTGCCCGGTCGGCTGCTGCCCGGCCCGTGCCCCCCGGCCCGCCGCCGCGGGCGCCGACAGCCCCTACGCGTGAGGAGCCCTGTGACCGACCCCCTGCACACGGACCTGCTCGAACTCGCCCAGGAGGCCGCCCGCCGCGCCGGCGCGCTGCTGCGGGACGGCCGCCCGGCCGACCTCGCGGTCGCCGCGACCAAGTCAAGCCCGATCGACGTCGTCACGGAGATGGACATCGCGGCGGAGAAGCTGATCACGGGCCTGATCGCCGAGCGCCGCCCGGACGACGGGATCCTCGGGGAGGAGGGCGCCTCCACCGAGGGCACGAGCGGCGTCCGCTGGGTGATCGACCCGCTCGACGGCACGGTCAACTACCTCTACGGGCTGCCCACCTGGGCCGTCTCCATCGCCGCCGAGCAGGACGGCGAGACCGTCGTCGGAGTCGTCACGGCACCGATGCGCGGCGAGACGTTCCACGCGGTGCGCGGCGGCGGTGCCTGGGCCACCGGCGCCTGGGACGGCGAGCGCCGGCTGGCCTGCCGCCCCGCGCCGCCCCTGGACCAGGCGCTGGTCTCGACGGGCTTCAACTACGTCACCGACGTCCGCACCCACCAGGCCGAGGTCGCCCAGCGGCTGATCCCGCTGCTGCGCGACATCCGCCGCGGCGGCTCGGCCGCGGTCGACCTGTGCGACGTGGCGGCGGGACGCCTCGACGGCTACTACGAGCGGGGCCTGCACGCCTGGGACCTCGCCGCCGGGGACCTGATCGCCCGGGAGGCGGGCGCGCTGACCGGTGGACGCCCCGGAGAGCGCCCCTCGGGCGACCTCGCGGTCGCGGGTTCCCCCGGCGTCTTCGAGCCCCTCCAGCGCCTCCTGGAGGACTTCGGCGCCTGGCACGACTGAGGCCCCGGCACGGACCGACCGAGACCGGCTCGGACCGTCGTACGACGACGAAGCGGGCCCCGGCGCTGGATTCGCCGGGGCCCGCTTCGTACGGCCTGATCAGACGCTCGTCGCGCCGACCTCCACACCGTGCTCGGCGGCGAGGCGGCGCAGGTCGTCGAGCTCGCCCTGCTCCACCTCGACGAGGAAGTCGTCGCCCTCGTCGCGAGCCCGGGACAGATCGGACTCGGTCGCCCTTATGCGCTGCAGAAGTCCTGCGGTGAATGCGTCCATGCTGCGCCCCCTCGTCCTGGGTCGTGGGTCGATGGCACGGGGGTGTGCCGTTCGGAAGGGACGATCACGTCTCATGTGGATGCCCAGCGCCGCTCTGCTGGGCGGCGACGGTGCCGGACACCCACGCCCGCCCTGCGGAAAAGCGGATTGATGCGCACCGCATGGTGGTGCGGTACCAGCAGAGCGTGATCGTGGGATGTAAAGCCGTCCTCCCCAAGCTCCCTTCCGAGGAAACCTAACCGGAGGAGAAAATCTCGTATTCCCCCTCCTTCGCCCTCCTCCCCCCTCCGGTCACCGTTCCCCGCCCCCTCCGCCACCGTGCGCTCACCTGCCTTACCGCCGACTTACGGCCGAAAAGGGCAGGATGGAGGGCAACACACCGACACCGTCGAAAACCCCTGCCCGTGTGCCCCTCAGGCGCTACGCGGGTGGACATGAGGAAGGACTAGGGACGTGCGCGTACTCGTCGTCGAGGACGAGCAACTGCTCGCCGATGCGGTGGCCACCGGACTGCGCCGGGAGGCCATGGCCGTCGACGTCGTGTACGACGGTGCGGCCGCCCTGGAGCGCATCGGCGTCAACGACTACGACGTGGTCGTCCTCGACCGCGACCTCCCGCTCGTGCATGGCGACGACGTCTGCCGCAAGATCGTCGAACTCGGCATGCCCACGCGCGTGCTGATGCTCACGGCCTCCGGTGACGTCAGCGACCGTGTGGAGGGGCTGGAGATCGGCGCCGACGACTACCTGCCCAAGCCGTTCGCGTTCAGCGAGCTCATCGCCCGTGTGCGTGCCCTCGGCCGGCGCACCAGCGTGCCCCTGCCGCCCGTCCTGGAGCGTGCCGGGATCAAGCTGGACCCCAACCGCCGCGAGGTGTTCCGCGACGGCAAGGAGGTCCAGCTGGCGCCCAAGGAGTTCGCCGTCCTCGAGGTGCTGATGCGCAGCGAGGGCGCCGTCGTCTCCGCGGAGCAGCTGCTGGAGAAGGCCTGGGACGAGAACACCGACCCGTTCACGAACGTCGTGCGCGTCACGGTCATGACCCTGCGCCGCAAGCTGGGCGAGCCGCCTGTCATCGTCACGGTCCCCGGCTCCGGCTACCGGATCTGATACCCCGTGGCAACGACTCCCGCGCCCCCGCAGGCGCCTCCCAAGCCCACCTGGGACCCCAGGAGGCCGGTGCCGCCCTTCCCGTGGCTGCGCCCGACCATCCGCATAAGGCTCACGCTGCTCTACGGCGGCATGTTCCTGATCGCCGGCATCCTGCTGCTGTCGATCATCTACCTGCTCGCCGCGCAGGCACTGGCCGTCGGCAGCGACCTGCCCTTCAAGATCGTCGAGGGCAAGGTCACCAGCGACATCTGCAACCTGCCCGACCAGGCCTCGCCCTCTGAGTTCAACAACGCCATGAACCAGTGCGTGAACGATCAGCGCCAGCACGCCCTGGACAACCTGCTCAGCCGCTCGCTCCTGGCCCTGCTGGGCCTGGCGGTCATCGCCTTCGCCTTCGGCTACGCCATGGCCGGCCGCGTCCTGTCCCCGCTGGGCCGGATCACCCGCACGGCACGCACGGTGGCGGGCTCGGACCTGTCCCGCCGGATCGAGCTGGACGGCCCGGACGACGAGCTGAAGGAGCTGGCGGACACCTTCGACGACATGCTGGAACGGCTGCAACGCGCCTTCACCGCCCAGCAGCGCTTCGTCGGCAACGCCTCGCACGAGCTGAGAACGCCCCTGGCGATCAACCGCACCCTGCTGGAAGTGCACCTGTCCGACCCGAACGCGCCCGTGGAGCTCCGGCAGCTAGGCAAGACCCTGCTGGCCACCAACGAGCGCAGCGAGCAGCTCGTCGAGGGCCTGCTGCTGCTCGCCCGCAGCGACAACCAGATCGTCGAGCGGGGGCCGGTGGACCTCGCCGAGGTCGCGTCGCAGGCCATCGACCAGGTGCACGGCGAGGCCGAGGGCAAGGGCGTGCGCATCCGCGGCGAGCAGAAGCCCGCGGTCGTCCAGGGCAACGGCGTGCTGCTGGAGCGGATCGCCCTGAACCTGCTGCAGAACGCCGTGCGCTACAACGTGCCCGAGGACGGCTGGGTCGAGGTCAGCACCGACGTCCAGCACGGCCAGGCGGTCCTGGTCGTCTCCAACACGGGCCCGGTCGTGCCGGCGTACGAGATCGACAACCTCTTCGAGCCGTTCCGGCGGCTGCGCACGGAGCGGACGGGCAGCGACAAGGGCGTCGGACTCGGCCTGTCCATCGTCCGGTCCGTGGCCCGGGCGCACGGCGGGCACATCTACGCGCAGCCGCGCGAAGGAGGTGGGCTCGTGATGCGGGTCACGCTGCCCATCTGAGATCATGGCGCCGATCAACTCGCGGGCACTCGAAGATGTTCGCTTTACGCGGAATTTCCGAGACATCGTCGTGCGTGCCCCGTGTGTGATCGATCACAGGGGTGCCTTTCCGGCCATCTACTCTCCGTGATCATGCCTGCTGTCGGAAAGCCGGGAAAATCCCGGTTTTCGGGGGTCTTGATCACGGGAAGTACACGGTGAGACGCCTTTGAAGTGCGGCATTAGGACCGTGTACGGTCCCCATCGCCATCCAAGCCGATCACTCGTGAGGAGTCCGGTTGGGTGTCGATTGAGTAACAGACCTTGATGTGAGGCAAAATCTCCGCCTCAGGTCGGGCACAAGTCCGGCCTCTCACGCGTTACGTGCGCTGGAGACACCGCAGACACCCAGAGGGGGAGAGCGACATGGCAACCGATTACGACACTCCACGCAAGACCGACGATGACGTCGACTCGGACAGCCTCGAAGAGCTGAAGGCTCGGCGGAACGACAAGTCGGCCTCCGCCGTGGACGTCGACGAGTTCGAGGCCGCCGAAGGCCTCGAACTGCCCGGAGCCGACCTCTCGAACGAGGAGCTGGCCGTCCGGGTGCTCCCGAAGCAGCAGGACGAGTTCACGTGCATGAGCTGCTTCCTGGTGCACCACCGCAGCCAGCTGGCCCGGGAGAAGAACGGTCAGCCGATCTGCCGCGACTGCGACTGAGGACGGGTCGGCCGTGACTGGCTCGACCCCTCCCTGGAAGCGCCGCTTCTCCAAGCGGAAAGCGGACGAAGGGCCGATCGACGACGGCCCGCAGTACGGCGCGCGTGACGACGGGCGAGGCACCACCGGTACGGGGGCGGCCTCGCTCGAACCGGCCGCGGACCGGGGTGACCTCCCGGCGTCCGTGGACGTCCCCGCACCCGTCGCCAGGCGGCGGGCGGGGGCGATCCGGGAGCGGGCACGGGAAGGTGCCCGCAAGGGCGGCGAGCGGGCCCGTGCGGGGCTCGCGTACCTCGCCGACCGGATCATCGACATGGCACCACGGGTCCCCGTACGGGACCTGGCGACCCTGCGCAGGCAGTTCCCGGACCTCGGGCCCGAAGAGCTCGCGGACAAGCTGGTCGCGGGCGCGGCGAAGGCGACGGCGACGGTCGGAGCCGGCATCGGCGCGGCGGCGATGCTTCCCGTGCCCCCCGCCATGCCCACGGAACTGGCCGCAGAGGTCACCGGTGTCGCGGCGATCGAGCTGAAGCTGATCGCCGAACTCCACGAGGTCTACGGCGTACGGCCGCCCGGCAACCTCAAGCAGCGCAGCACGGCGTACCTCGACTCGTGGTCGGGGGAGCGCGGGATCGACGCGACCAAGCCGTCGACGTTCAGCACGGCGCTGAACAGCCGCATGAAGCGTGAGCTGCGCCAGCGGATCATGAAGCGGATGGTCCGCAACATGCCGAACCTCATGCCGTTCCTGGTGGGAGCCGCCGTGGGCGCGGCCATGAACCGCAGCGAGACGAGAAAGCTCGCCGCCCGCATCCGCGAGGACCTCCGCAAGATCCAGGTGCCCTGGGAGGCCCTGGAGGCGCTGCCCGCCCTGGAACGCCCGGCGGACGCCCTGGAGATGGGCGAGATCACGAACGATCCCCTGGGTCCCCGCGGGTACGAGAAGCACGACCCGGGACAGCCCGAACCGGGACGGCACGACACGGGACGCGACGAGAAACGCGACGACGGGCCCTGAGGCCCGCCGTTCTTCCGCCGGGTGACGTCCCGGACGGGTGTGCTAGGCCGACTTCGCCGCCCGCAGCGCCTCCGCCAGGCGCTCCGGCTCGCGCGTGGACAGGTACAGGTACGGAGTCGGGTCCTCCGGATCCGTGACCTCCACACGCAGGGCCGTGGGGATGTAGGCGCGCAGCAGCAGGAAGGCGCGCGGGTCGGCCTTGTGGGTGCGCCAGGCGCGGGCCTCCTCCGCGTCCAGCACCTCCGCCTCGCCCAGCGCCGCCACCGGGATCTTCGCCTCGCCCGCGACCAGGGAGTCGCCCACGACGCGAATGCGGACCGAGCCGTACGAACTCGCGGCGACGGCCGCGACCGCGGTGCCCCCGGCGAGGCCCCCGAGCATCGGCAGCGTGCCGAACGGGAGCAGGACCAGGGCCATGGAGACCCCGACGAGGAACGAGATCAGCCACCAGGTCCGCGGGGCGGTGAGGCGTTCTTCGTACGGGGCGGCGGAGAGCTGCATGGGGCCAAGCTTGACACGGTGTCCGGAGGGCGCCGACGCGCGGGTAAGGTCTCCGCCTGTGAGTCGTACTTCCGCAAGCCTTCAGCCTCCGGCCGACGCCGTGCGACCGGTGCGGCATCCGGACGCTCCGGCGCCCGGTGAGCTCCTCGGCGCGCACTACGGCCAGTGCTTCGGCTGCGGTGGCGACCAGCCGCACGGTCTGCACCTGGAGGCGCGCGCCGGCGAGGGCGTGTCCCTGACCGCCGAGTTCACCGTGCAGCCCGCCCATCAGGGCGCCCCGGGCCTCGCGCACGGCGGAGTGCTCACCAGCGCCCTGGACGAGACGCTCGGCTCACTGAACTGGCTGCTGCGCACGATCGCCGTGACCGGGCGGCTGGAGACCGACTTCGTACGGCCCGTGCCCGTCGGCACCACGCTCCATCTGGAGGCGGAGGTGACGGCGGTGGCCGGGCGGAAGATCTACTCCACGGCGACCGGACGCGTCGGAGGCCCCGACGGACCCGTCGCCGTGCGCGCCGACGCGCTCTTCATCGAGGTGAAGGTCGACCACTTCGTCGACCACGGCCGCCCGGAGGAGATCCAGGCGGCCATGAACGACCCGGACCAGGTCCGCCGTGCCCGTGCCTTCGAGGTGAACCCGTGAGCCCCGAAGGCCCCACCGGCCCGGCCGGTCCCATCAGTTCCACGAGTTCCACGAACCCCGCGAGCCCGGAAAGCACCATGACTCCCACGACCCCCGCGAGCCGTCAGCCGGTGGACGTGCTGATCCGGCGCGTCGACCCGGACGTACCGCTGCCGTCGTACGCGCACCCCGGTGACGCGGGTGCCGATCTGCGCACCACCGAGGCGTGCCAACTGGCGCCGGGCGAGCGGGCCGTGCTGCCCACGGGAGTGTCTGTGGCGCTGCCGGAGGGGTACGCGGCCTTCGTGCACCCGCGATCCGGCCTGGCCGCCCGCTGCGGCGTCGCCCTGGTGAATGCCCCGGGGACGGTTGATGCCGGGTACCGTGGGGAGATCAAGGTGATCGTGGTGAATCTCGACCCGCGCGAGGCCGTGCGGTTCGAGCGCTTCGACCGGATTGCCCAACTGGTTGTCCAGCAGGTCGAGAGGGTCCGCTTCCATGAGGTGGCGGAGCTTCCCGACTCCGCGCGGGCCGAGGGGGGCTTCGGGTCCACCGGAGGCCATGCCGCGGTGGACGGGACGAGCGGCACAAGCGGTCAGGCCGCCATCGGCGGTCGGACGGGTGGGAATCGATACGCTTCGGTCGTATCCGACCGGGAAGGACAGTGACGTGTTCGGACGTCGCAAGAAGAGGGATGCCGCCGAGGACGCGGCCGGCGAGGCCGAGCAGGTCGTCGACGGTGTCGACAGTGAGGCGGACGACGAGGGCGAGCGCCTGAGGCTCGAGCCGGCGCCGCGCCCCGACGGACCGTGGGACAGCTCCGAGGTCCGCGATCCGGCCGAGGGCCGGGTCGACCTGGGAGGCCTGTTCGTGCCGGGCGTCGACGGCATGGAGCTGCGGGTCGAGGTCGCGGGCGACGCGATCGTGGCGGCGACGGTCGTGCTGCGGGACAGCGCCATCCAGCTGCAGGGCTTCGCCGCGCCCAAGCGTGAGGGCATCTGGGGCGAGGTGCGCGAGGAGATCGCCACCGGCATCACCCAGCAGGGCGGCATCGTCGACGAGGTCGAGGGGCCGCTGGGCTGGGAGCTGCGGGCCCAGGTGCCGGTGCAGCTGCCGGACGGCACGGGCGGCTTCCAGGTCGTGCGGTTCGTCGGTGTGGACGGCCCCCGCTGGTTCCTGCGCGGGGTCATCTCGGGCCAGGGCGCGGTGCAGCCGCAGGCCGCCGGGCTGCTGGAGCAGATCTTCCGGGACACCGTCGTGGTCCGTGGCGAGGGCCCGATGGCGCCCCGCGACCCGATCGTCCTGAAGCTGCCGAACGACGCCCAGATGGTCCCCGAGGGCGTCCAGCAGGAGGAGGGCTCCCGTTTCGCGGGCGGAATGGGCCAGCTCCAGCGCGGACCGGAGATCACCGAGGTCCGCTGAGCCACAGAGACACCAGGGCCGCACCCCACCGGGGGCGCGGCCCTTTCTCGTGCGCGGAACCTTGACGGGGCATTGGTCTGTACCTACCTTCTCGGGTCAACGCGTCTGTTCATAAAGGCGCTTCACGTTCACATACGAGAACGGAAGGCCCCCCACGTATGCGCAGAACCGCTCTTCTCGCCGCCGCGGCCGCACTCCTCGCCGGCGCCCTCGCCCGGCCCGCCGACGCCGCTCCCGGCGCCCCCGCCGCCTTCGTCCACCCCGGAGTCACCGTCTCCAAGGGCCAGTTGGACTTCGCCCGCTCCCGGGTCAACGCCGGCGCACAACCCTGGAAGGGCGCCTTCGACCGGATGACGGCGAGCAAGTACGCCGACCTGAACCGCACGCCCAAGCCCCGGGCGGTCGTCGAATGCGGCTCGTACTCCAACCCCAACCACGGCTGCACCGACGAACGCGAGGACGCGATCGCCGCCTACACCCAGGCCCTCGCCTGGTACGTCACACGCGACGAACGGCACGCGCGCAAGGCGATCGAGCTGATGGACGCCTGGTCCGCCGTGATCCGCGACCACACCAACAGCAACGCGCCCCTGCAGACCGGCTGGGCCGGCTCCTCCTGGCCCAGGGCCGCCGAGATCATCAAGCACACGTACACCGGGACCTGGGCCAACTCCGGCCGCTTCGCCACCATGCTCCGCACGGTCTACCTGCCGGAGATCATCAACGGCTCCCACTCGAACGGCAACTGGGAGCTGTCGATGATGGAGGCCGCCGTCGGCATCTCCGTCTTCCTGGAGGACAAGGCCTCCTACGACAAGGCCATGGCGAAGTTCCGCACCCGGACGGCCGCCTACGTCTACCTGGAGTCCGACGGCGCGCTGCCGAAGACGGTCCCCAGCCAGAACCTGGACACCCGGGACAAGATCGTCAAGTACTGGCAGGGGCAGTCGACCTTCGTCAACGGGCTGAGTCAGGAGACCTGCCGCGACTTCACGCACACCGGCTACGGCCTCTCGGCCATCTCGCACGTGGCCGAGACCAGCCGGATCCAGGGCCAGGACCTCTACGGCACGGACGTGGGGGAGCGGCTGCGGCACGGGCTCGGCTTCCACGCGAAGTACGAGCTGGGCACCGCCGCCCCGAGCCGGCTGTGCGGCGGCTCTCTCAAGCTCGGCCTCGGCCCGATCCCCGAGGTCGGCCACAACGCCCTCGCCAACCGCCTCGGGCACGCCATGACCCACACCGAGACGCTGACGACGCGCGGCCGCCCCGCCGGCTCCAACAACCTCTTCGTCGCCTGGGAGACCCTCACGCACGGCGACAACCCCGCCTGACCCCCTGCCCCCCGACCGGTCGGGCGCGTCAGAGTTCCGTCAAGGACGGGCCCGCTGCCGTCCCCGGCGCCCCGATGCCGGGACGGCCGGTCGTAAGGTCGACGCTGCGTGAACGGCAGACCGGAAGACAATGAGGCCATGGGACGCGGCAAGCTTCGGATCTACCTCGGTGCGGCACCGGGCGTCGGCAAGACGTACGCGATGCTGTCCGAGGCGCACCGCCGCGTCGAGCGGGGCACGGACTGCGTGGTCGCCTTCGTCGAGCACCACGACCGGCCCCGCACCGAGGTGATGCTGCACGGACTGGAGCAGGTGCCGCGCCGGGAGATCGACCACCGGGGCGGCACCTTCACCGAGATGGACCTGGACGCCGTCCTCGCCCGCCGCCCCCAGGTCGCCCTGGTGGACGAACTCGCCCACACGAACGTCCCGGGCTCCCGCAACGCCAAGCGCTGGCAGGACGTGGAGGAGCTGCTCGCGGCCGGTGTCGACGTGATCTCGACCGTCAACATCCAGCACCTGGAGTCCCTCGGCGACATCGTCGAGTCGATCACCGGCGTACGGCAGCAGGAGACCGTGCCGGACGAGGTGGTGCGGCGGGCGGACCAGGTCGAGCTGGTCGACATGTCGCCGGAGGCGCTGCGGCGGCGCATGGCGCACGGCAACATCTACCGGCCCGACAAGGTCGACGCCGCACTGTCGAACTACTTCCGGCCCGGCAACCTCACCGCGCTGCGCGAGCTGGCGCTGCTGTGGGTGGCCGACCGGGTCGACTCCTACCTCACCCGGTACCGCAGCGACCACCGGGTGTCGGCGATCTGGGGCTCGCGCGAGCGGATCGTGGTCGGGCTGACCGGCGGCCCCGAGGGGCGCACGCTCATCCGCCGGGCCGCGCGGCTGGCCGAGAAGGGCGCCGGCGGCGAGGTGCTGGCCGTCTACATAGCCCGCAGCGACGGGCTGACCTCGGCCTCGCCCAAGGAACTCGCGATGCAGCGGACCCTGGTCGAGGACCTGGGCGGAACGTTCCACCACGTTGTCGGCGACGACATACCGGCCGCGCTGCTCGCCTTCGCCCGGGGCGTGAACGCCACCCAGATCGTGCTGGGCTCCTCACGCCGCAAGACCTGGCAGTACGTCTTCGGGCCGGGCGTCGGCGCGACGGTCGCCCGGGAGTCCGGGCCCGACCTCGACGTGCACATCGTCACCCACGGCGAGATCGCCAAGGGCCGCGGGCTGCCGGTGGCCCGGGGCGCGCGCCTCGGGCGGTCGCGGCGGGTGTGGGGCTGGATCGTCGGAGTCGCCGGTCCGCCGGCGCTGGCGGCGCTGCTGAGCGCCGTCGACCTCGGCCTCGCCAACGACATGCTGCTGTTCCTGGCGCTGACGGTGGCGGCGGCCCTGCTCGGCGGGCTGTTCCCGGCGCTGGCCTCGGCGGCGGTGGGCTCCCTGCTGCTGAACTACTTCTACACACCGCCCCTGCACCGGTGGACCATCGCCGACCCGAGGAACATCGTCGCCATCGTGATCTTCGTGGCCGTCGGCGCGGCGGTGGCGTCCGTGGTCGACCTCGCCGCCCGCCGCACCCACCAGGCGGCCCGGCTGCGGGCCGAGTCCGAGATCCTGTCCTTCCTCGCGGGCAACGTGCTGCGCGGCGAGACCGGCCTGGAGGAGCTGCTGGAACGGGTCCGGGAGACCTTCGGCATGGAGTCCGCGGCCCTGCTGGAGCGGGCGGGCGACGTCGAGCCGTGGACCTGCGCCGGCCGGGTGGGCCAGGGGCGCCCCGTCGAGCGGCCCGACCAGGCGGACGTCGACGTGCCGGTCGGGGACCACATGGCGCTCGCGCTGACCGGGCGTGTCCTGCCCGCCGAGGACCGCCGGGTGCTGGCCGCCTTCGCCGCCCAGGCCGCCGTCGTCCTGGACCGGCGCCGGCTCCGGGAGGAGGCCGACCGGGCCCGCGCGCTCGCCGAGGGCAACCGCATCCGCACGGCGCTGCTGGCCGCCGTCAGCCATGACCTGCGCACCCCGCTCGCCGGGATCAAGGCTGCGGTGTCCTCCCTGCGCTCCGAGGACGTCGAATGGTCCGAGGAGGACCGGGCGGAGCTGCTGGAGGGCATCGAGGAGGGCGCCGATCGCCTCGACCACCTCGTCGGCAACCTGCTCGACATGTCCCGGCTCCAGACCGGCACGGTCACCCCGCTGATCCGCGAGATCGACCTCGACGAGGTGGCGCCGATGGCGCTCGGCGGCGTACCCGAGGGCAGCGTCGTCCTGGACGTGCCCGAGACCCTGCCCATGGTCGACGTCGATCCCGGACTGCTGGAGCGGGCGATGGCCAACCTCGTCGAGAACGCCGTCAAGTACAGTCCGTCCGGTGCGCCCGTGCTGGTCGCGGCCAGCGCGCTCGCCGACCGCGTCGAGGTGCGGGTGGTCGACCGGGGGCCGGGCGTCCCCGACGAGGCCAAGGACCGCATCTTCGAACCCTTCCAGCGCTACGGCGACGCCCCGCGCGGCGCCGGTGTGGGACTGGGGCTCGCGGTGGCGCGCGGCTTCGCCGAGGCCATGGGCGGCACCCTGAACGCCGAGGACACGCCCGGTGGCGGGCTCACCATGGTCCTCACGCTCCGCGCGGCGGGAACGCGCCCGGAGCTCCTCCCCGCGGCAGAACCGGAAAGGCAGGCCTCATGACCCGCGTCCTGGTGGTCGACGACGAGCCGCAGATCGTGCGCGCCCTCGTGATCAACCTCAAGGCACGCACGTACGAGGTCGACGCGGCCCACGACGGTGCCACCGCCCTGCGGCTCGCCGCCGCCCGCCACCCCGACGTGGTCGTCCTCGACCTCGGGCTGCCCGACATGGACGGCGTCGAGGTGATCAGGGGCCTGCGCGGCTGGACGCGGGTGCCGATCCTGGTGCTCTCCGCGCGGCACTCCTCCGACGAGAAGGTCGAGGCGCTGGACGCGGGCGCCGACGACTACGTCACCAAGCCGTTCGGGATGGACGAGCTGCTGGCCCGGCTGCGGGCCGCCGTGCGCCGGGCCGAGCCGGCCGGGGGCGGTGAGGGCGACGTGATCGTGGAGACCGGCGAGTTCACCGTCGACCTGGCCGCCAAGAAGGTCAACCGCGCGGGGAAGGACGTCCGGCTGACCCCCACCGAGTGGCACCTGCTGGAGGTCCTCGTGCGCAACAGCGGCCGCCTGGTCGGGCAGAAGCAGCTGCTGCAGGAGGTCTGGGGGCCGTCGTACGGGACGGAGACCAACTATCTGCGCGTGTACATGGCGCAGCTGCGCAGGAAGCTGGAGGCGGATCCGTCCCATCCCCAGCACTTCATCACCGAGCCGGGGATGGGATACCGGTTCGAGAAATAGGGTCCTCGCCCCAGGGCTACGGAGATGTCGGCGGGCCCCGGTACGCTTCAGATATGAGTGCTGTTCCTCGTTCGCAGAAGCCGGCGGGCCGGTTCCGGCGCATGCTCGACCGGCTCTCCTCGTCGCAGGAGGACCTGGAGTCCGAGGAACTGCGGGAGGACTCCGAGACCACCGGCTGTATCCGGATCGGAGACTGCCAGGACCGCCAGATAGTGACGGTTACTGGTACCTTGCGCACGGTCACCCTGCGACCGCGCGCCGGAGTCCCGGCCCTGGAGGCCGAGCTGTTCGACGGCTCCGCGGCGCTGGACGTGGTCTGGCTCGGCCGGCGCTCCATCGTGGGCATAGAGCCGGGGCGCAAGCTGATCGCATCGGGCCGGGTCGCGATGAGCCGGGGCCGCCGGGTGCTGTTCAATCCCAAGTACGAACTGAGACCCCTCGGACGGGAGTAGCCGGTGACGTCGCTCGACAAGCCGACCGAAGAGAATTCTGCGGACGACGCCCGGGCGGTGACCGAGGCCGCCCTGTTCGAGGCGTTCGGCGGCGTGCGGGGCATGGTCGAGACGGTGGTGCCCGGCCTGCTGTTCGTCACCATCTACACGATCAACAAGGACCTGCACCTGTCGGCGATCGCGGCGCTTGCCGTGTCGCTGGTGCTGGTCGTGGTCCGGCTGGTGATGAAGGACACCGTCAAGCACGCCTTCAGCGGTGTCTTCGGTGTGGCCTTCGGTGTCGTCTTCGCGATGATGACCGGCAACGCCAAGGACTTCTACCTGCCCGGCATGCTCTACACGCTCGGCCTCGGGCTCGCGTACGTGATCACGGCCGTGTGCGGGGTGCCGCTCATCGGGCTGATCCTCGGGCCGGTCTTCAAGGAGAACCTCTCCTGGCGCACGCGCAACCCGGGCCGCAAGAAGGCGTACACCAAGGCCAGTTACGCCTGGGGCGCGATCCTGCTCGCCAAGTGCGCGATCCTCTTCCCGCTGTACTGGTGGGCCGACACCACGCAGCTGGGCTGGGTCCTGGTCGCCCTGAAGATCCCGCCGTTCCTGCTCGCGGTGTGGCTGACCTGGGTCTTCCTGGCGAAGGCGCCCGCGCCGATCGACGTGTTCGCGGAGATGGAGGCGGAGGAGAAGGCCGCCGAGGAGAGGGAGCGGCAGGCCGCCGCCCGGTCTTCCGAGTCGTAGTCCCGCAGTGCTGGGAAAAGGGGCGTCCCGAGTGGTCCGGGACGCCCCTTCCGCTTGTGCCCCGCCTTGTCAGCTCGCCGCGTTGTCCCGGCGCACCGACAGCAGGTCCTCCAGCTGCTCCTCGCGGGCCGGCGCGGCGACGAAGAGGAGTTCGTCGCCCGCCTCCAGGGAGTCCTCCCGGGTGGGGGTCAGGACGCGGGTGCCGCGGATGATCGTGACCAGGGACGTGTCCTCGGGCCACTCGACGTCGCCGACCTGCGTGCCGGCCAGGGCCGACTCCTCCGGCAGGGTCAGCTCGACGAGGTTGGCGTCGCCGTGGCTGAAGCGGAGCAGGCGGACCAGGTCGCCCACACTCACCGCCTCCTCGACCAGGGCCGACATCAGGCGCGGGGTGGAGACGGCGACGTCCACGCCCCAGGACTCGTTGAACAGCCACTCGTTCTTCGGGTTGTTCACCCGGGCGACGACGCGCGGAACGCCGTACTCCGTCTTGGCCAGCAGGGACACGACCAGGTTCACCTTGTCGTCGCCGGTCGCGGCGATGACGACGTTGCAGCGCTGGAGCGCCGCCTCGTCCAGGGAGGTGATCTCGCAGGCGTCGGCGAGCAGCCACTCGGCCTGCGGGACGCGCTCGACCGAGATGGCCGTCGGCGCCTTGTCGATGAGCAGGACCTCGTGGCCGTTCTCCAGCAGCTCGCCCGCGATCGAGCGGCCGACCGCGCCGGCTCCGGCAATGGCGACCCTCATCAGTGACCGCCCTCCTCTTCGGGACCCTTGGCGAACGCCGCCTCGACCTTGTCGACCTCGTCGGTGCGCATCATCACGTGCACCAGGTCGCCCTCCTGGAGCACCGTCTGCGAGGTGGGCAGGACCGCCTCGCCGAGCCGGGTCAGGAACGCCACGCGCACGCCCGTCTCCTCCTGGATCCGGCTGATCTTGTGGCCGACCCAGGCGGTGGAGGTGTGCACCTCGGCGAGCTGGACACCGCCGGTGGGGTCGCGCCACAGGGGCTCGGCGCCGGAGGGGAGCAGCCGGCGCAGCATCTGGTCGGCCGTCCAGCGGACCGTCGCGACGGTGGGGATGCCCAGGCGCTGGTAGACCTCGGCGCGGCGGGGGTCGTAGATGCGGGCGGCGACGTTCTCGATGCCGAACATCTCGCGGGCCACGCGCGCGGCGATGATGTTGGAGTTGTCACCGCTGGAGACGGCGGCGAAGGCGCCGGCCTCCTCGATGCCCGCCTCCCTCAGGGTGTCCTGGTCGAAGCCGACCCCGGTGACGCGGCGGCCGCCGAAGGAGGACCCCAGGCGGCGGAAGGCGGTGGGGTCCTGGTCGACCACGGCGACCGTGTGGCCCTGCTGCTCCAGGTTCTGGGCCAGGGCGGAACCCACCCTTCCGCAACCCATGATGACAATATGCATCGCGTCACACCGCGCTTCCTGCAGGCCCTCTGACCTTCATGAATGTCGTACTCATGTCTCTCTTTCGGCTCGCCAGGCAACACGTCGCGGCCTGAACGCGGGCCGCCGGGACAACATCATGCCGGGGGAATCACGCCATGATGTCTTCCGGGGCCGGTGCCGCGTTCGACTGCCCGACTCCAACGTATCGGCAAAGCCGAGGGTGTTGCCGGGGGCCCTGCCGGGGCTTCGACGGGGGCTTCGGCGGGGGAGGAGTCTGTCATGCGGACCGACATCGACGTGCTCGTGCTGGGCGGCGCGGGCGTGGACACGATCGTGCACGTGCCCGAGCTGCCCGTGCCGTTCGCCGACAGCCACATGATCCGGCCCGGGATCGTCACGCGCGCCGGGCAGAGCGGGGACTTCGTCGCCCTCGGGACGAGCGCGCTGGGCCTGCGCACGCACCACATCGACATGCTCGGCGACGACCCCGAGGGTGATCTCGTCCGCGCGCTGCACCGGGACCGCGGCATCGCGCTCACCGCCGTCCCGCAGCCGCTCGGCACCAAGCGCGCGGTCAACCTCGTCGGCCCCGACGGCAGGCGCCTCTCCCTGTACGACGCGACGCGCTCGGCGGAGACGGACCGGCTGCCCGAGGCCACCCTGCGCGCACTCGCGGCCGTGAGCCGGCACGCGCACGTCGTCATCACCCAGCCGTGCGCGCACGCGCTGCCGATCCTGCGCGAGGCGGGCGTCACGATCTCCACCGACCTGCACGACTGGGACGGCACCGACCCCTACCACGAGCCCTTCGCCCACCAGGCCGACCTCGTCTTCCTGTCCTCCACGGCCCTGGCCGACCCGGAGCGGACCATGCGGCGGATCACCGAGCGGGGCCGGGCCCGGGCGGTCGTCGCCACGGCCGGGGCGGACGGGGCGTACCTGCTGACGGACGGCGCCCTGACCCACGTCCCCGCGGCCGAGCCTCCGTCCCCGGTCGTCGACTCCAACGGCGCGGGCGACGCCTTCGCCGCCGCGTTCCTCCACGCCTGGCTCAACGGCGAACCACCCCACCGCTGCGCCCTGCAGGGCACGGTGGCCGGGGCGTACGCCTGCACGGTGCCGTCGACACGGGCGGACAGCATCGGGCAGGAGGAACTGCGCGCCCGGGTGGCGGAGCTGGACAGGCCGGAGCAGGAGCCTCAGGGCGTGCATACCTCCTAGCGCGCTTCCGGCGACACGTCCTTGCGGCGGCTGATGCTGCGCACGCTCGCCAGGGTGAGGATTCCGAGGACGACCAGTGTGGCCGCTGCGCCGATCAGCTCTGCGGTGGTGTGCACGGGACCTCCGGGGGGGCGACGGCCGGTGTGGGCGGGGCTTAGTCATATAGGCATGGGAACGGGGTGACCTGCGGAATCCGCGACCTCACCGGCCCCTTAATTCACTCGGAGAGCAGAGGGAACGGCGATGGGGGGTGGCGGGTGGGCGAGTGTGCAATCGAACGCTTACGATCCTCTGTTGTGTCCAAACTGACCGACGTGCCCAAACGGATCCTGATCGGGCGCGCACTGCGCAGTGATCGGCTCGGGGAAACGCTCCTGCCGAAGCGCATCGCACTCCCCGTCTTCGCCTCCGACCCGCTGTCCTCCGTGGCGTACGCACCCGGCGAGGTGCTGCTCGTCCTGTCGATCGCGGGCGTGACGGCGTACCACTTCAGTCCGTGGATCGCGGTCGCGGTCGTCGTGCTGATGTTCACCGTGGTGGCCTCGTACCGGCAGAACGTGCACGCCTATCCCAGCGGCGGCGGCGACTACGAGGTGGCGAACACCAACCTCGGCCCCAAGGCGGGCCTCACGGTCGCCAGCGCGCTGCTCGTCGACTACGTCCTCACCGTCGCGGTGTCGATCTCCTCCGGCATCGAGAACCTCGGCTCGGCGATCCCGTTCGTGGTCGAGCACAAGGTGCTCTGCGCGATCGGCGTGATCGTGCTGCTGACGCTGATGAACCTGCGCGGCGTGAAGGAGTCCGGCTCGCTGTTCGCGATCCCGACGTACGTCTTCGTCGCCGGCGTCTTCACGATGATCGCGTGGGGCGCCTTCCGCGGACTGGTCCTGGACGACACCATGCGGGCACCCACCGCGGACTACGTCATCAAGCCCGAGCACCAGGGCCTGGCCGGCTTCGCCCTGGTCTTCCTGCTGCTGCGCGCCTTCTCCTCCGGCTGCGCCGCCCTCACCGGCGTCGAGGCCATCTCCAACGGCGTCCCGGCCTTCCGCAAGCCCAAGTCCAAGAACGCCGCGACCACCCTCGCGATGATGGGCCTGCTGGCCGTCACCATGTTCTGCGGCATCATCGCCCTGGCCGCCGCGACGGACGTCCGCATGGCCGAGAACCCGGCCAGGGACCTCGTCCACAACGGCGTCCCGCTCGGCCCGGACTACGTCCAGAACCCGGTGATCTCCCAGGTCGCCGAGGCCGTCTTCGGCAAGGGCAGCTTCCTGTTCCTCATCCTGGCCGCCGCGACCGCGCTGGTGCTGTTCCTCGCCGCGAACACCGCCTACAACGGCTTCCCGCTGCTCGGCTCGATCCTCGCCCAGGACCGCTACCTGCCGCGCCAGCTGCACACCCGAGGCGACCGGCTGGCCTTCTCCAACGGCATCGTGCTCCTCGCGGGCGCCGCCGGACTGCTGGTGTGGATCTACGGAGCCGACTCCACGCGCCTGATCCAGCTCTACATCGTCGGCGTGTTCGTGTCGTTCACGCTCAGCCAGACCGGCATGGTCCGGCACTGGAACCGCCACCTGGCCACCGAGCGGGACCAGGCCAAGCGCCGCCACATGATCCGCTCGCGCGCCATCAACGCCTTCGGCGCCTTCTTCACCGGCCTGGTGCTGGTCGTCGTCCTCGTCACCAAGTTCACGCACGGCGCCTGGGTCGCCCTGCTCGGCATGGTGATCTTCTACGCGACGATGACCGCCATCCGTAAGCACTACGACCGGGTCGCCGAGGAGATCGCCGCCCCCGAGGGCCCGAGCGACGACAGCGTGCGGCCCTCCCGCGTCCACTCCGTCGTCCTGATCTCCAAGATCCACCGCCCGACGCTGCGCGCCCTGGCCTACGCCAAGCTGATGCGCTCGGACACGCTGGAGGCGGTCAGCGTCAACGTCGACCCGGCCGAGACCAAGGCACTGCGCGCCGAGTGGGAGCGGCGCGGCATCGACGTACCGCTGAAGGTCCTCGACTCGCCCTACCGCGAGATCACGCGGCCGATCATCGAGTACGTCAAGGGACTGCGCAAGGAGTCGCCGCGGGACGCGGTGTCCGTGATCATCCCCGAGTACGTCGTCGGCCACTGGTACGAGCACTTGCTGCACAACCAGAGCGCCCTGCGTCTGAAGGGCCGGCTGCTGTTCACGCCGGGCATCATGGTGACCTCCGTGCCGTACCAGCTGCAGTCCTCCGAGGCGGCCAAGCGGCGGGCCCGCAGGCAGCAGGAGTGGAACGCGCCGGGGTCGGTGCGGCGCGGACCGGCGCAGGAGCGGGCCCGGGAGTCCTCGGAGCCCAAGTCCTGACCCGGGGCCCTGGGGAACGGTCGTGAAACGGCCGGGCGGCAGCCACGTAGACTGGTGGGCTGTTGTCCGGCCGTACTCCGTACGGACCCTCCCCTCACGTGTTTTGGAGTCACCCCGCCATGCAGGCAGAACCGAGGAAGTCGCTGGTGGGGGAGGAGTACGAGGTCGAGGTCGGCCCCGTCGCCCACGGTGGCCACTGCATCGCCCGTACGTCCGAGGGCCAGGTGCTGTTCGTGCGCCACGCGCTGCCCGGTGAGCGGGTCGTGGCGCGGGTGACGGAGGGCGAGGAGGGTGCCCGGTTCCTGCGCGCGGACGCGGTGGAGGTGCTCGACGCCTCCAAGGACCGGATCGACGTCCCCTGCCCGTACGCCGGTCCCGGCCGCTGCGGCGGCTGCGACTGGCAGCACGCCAAGCCGGGAGCGCAGCGGCGCCTGAAGGCCGACGTCATCGCCGAGCAGCTCCAGCGGCTCGCCGGGCTGACGCCGGAGGAGGCCGGCTGGGACGGCACGGTGGTGCCCGCCGAGGGCGACAAGGTGCCGGCGGGCCAGGTCCCGGCCTGGCGCACGCGCGTCCAGTACGCGGTCACGGCCGACGGCCGGGCGGGCCTGCGCCGGCACCGCTCGCACGAGGTGGAGCCGATCGACCACTGCATGATCGCCGCGGAGGGCGTCAGCGAGCTGGGCATCGAGAAGCGTGACTGGACGGGCATGGACTCCGTCGAGGCGATCGCGGCGACGGGCTCGCAGGACCGCCAGGTGGTTCTCACGCCGAAGCCCGGCGCGCGCCTGCCGCTCGTCGAACTGGACCGGCCGGTGTCGGTCCTGCGCGTGGACGAGCGCTCCGGCGGCGTCCACCGTGTCCACGGCCGCCCCTTCGTCCGCGAGCGCGCGGACGGCCGGACCCACCGCGTCGGGAACGGCGGCTTCTGGCAGGTCCACCCGATGGCGGCGGACACCCTGGTGACGGCCGTCATGCAGGGCCTGCTGCCGCGCAAGGGCGACATGGCGCTCGACCTGTACTGCGGCGTCGGCCTGTTCGCGGGCGCGCTCGCCGACCGCGTCGGCGACCAGGGCGCGGTCCTCGGCATCGAGTCCGGCAAGCGCGCGGTGGAGGACGCCCGCCACAACCTCGCCGAGTTCGACCGCGTGCGGATCGAGCAGGGCAAGGTCGAGAGCGTGCTGCCCCGGACGGGCATCACGGAGGTCGACCTGATCGTCCTGGACCCGCCGCGGGCCGGGGCGGGCCGGAAGACGGTGGAACATCTGTCGTCGCTGGGCGCACGGCGGATCGCGTATGTGGCGTGCGATCCCGCTGCGCTGGCGCGGGATCTCGGGTACTTCCGGGACGGGGGGTATCGGGTGCGGACGTTGCGGGCGTTCGATCTGTTTCCGATGACGCATCATGTGGAGTGCGTGGCGATTCTTGAGCCGGCAGAGAAGGGCGTCTGACCTGCTGTTTTTCTGATTCTCCAGATGGCGGCCGGGGCGTGCCGACGCTGTTCCTGACGAAGCGTGAGGTGGTCGTCCTGGATCAGATGGCGCGGGTCAGTCGACGTGTCGGGTGCAACCCGTCGAGCAGCGCGTTAGCCTCGAGGTTTCATGACGGTCCGCCGACGGAGTCGGGGGACCGTTTGTCTGCCCCTGCAGGCCTCGCGGAAGACAATCTCGCCTCGGCGAGTCCCGATCTGCTGCGCGCGATGATCAAGACATTCGCCGGCGCGCCAACGTCCGCAGAAGCCGCCGCCCCCTGCAACGCCGAACACGGGCAGGTCAGCGACGAGAGAGACAACAACCGCAACGGCTACCACCCGCGCGAGTGGGACACCCGCGCCGGGACCGTCGAGCTCGCCGTCCCCAAGCTGCGGCAGGGCGGCTACTTCCCATACTGGCTCCTCGAACGCCGCCGCCGGGCCGAACAGGCTCTGCACTCGGCGGTCGGCACCGCCTATCTGCTTGGTGTCTCCACCCGCCGAGTCCCTCGGCGTCATCCAGCTGTCGAATGCCCAGGTTCAGCGCGATGGCCAAGCTCCGGCCACTGGACGCCGGTCAACCCCGCCATGGGCGCCGGTACATTATCGACAGGGTCGCCGAAGAACGCTCCCGACGCGGGGAGGGTTTCCGCGGCGAGGCACTGGAGCAGCTGGTGGGCCGGCTGATCGGCTTCGAGCGTCGGATGGCCGCCGAAGCGGACCGGATCAGGCGCGAGCAGAAGGTCACCGTCATAATCCGGTACTGGCGGTCGGTGTGTCTGCTGGACCACGGTGTCGACAACCCCTGCCGCCGGGTCCGGTTGTCGTTCCTCGGGTAGTCCAGGTCACGCCACAACTGCGGGGCCGCGTTCGTGGCGCCACGGATGGGCTCGGACAGTGCATCTGACAAGATCTCCACGGAATCCAGGCTCTACTCCAGTTCCGCCGCGCGCCTCTTGAGGTCCTCGGCGAACGTGTCCCAGTCGGGTCCGAAGGACAGCAGATCTGAGGCTGCTTCCCGGAGCAATCGCGGGTCGTCGGGACGTTGCAGGCAGGCCAGACGGTAGGCGAGGTTCCGGGCCCAGGGTGGCAGGGCCATCCAGTCCTCGGTGAGCACGTCCTCGAGCATGGCGAGGATTTCGTCCGCCGTCGCGAAGGTGAGCTTCTCGACGAACTCACGGGTCGTTTCGTTGACCTGCCGGCTGTCACCGCCGTCGATCGCCTGGCTGAGACTCCTGGCCGCAGGGGTCGGATCGGGCATGGCGTGCTTCTCCAGACGGATTACTTCCGGCGCCCCGGAGCGCCGTGGTGGTGGACGGAATGGGCGCCCAGACCCTAGCAGTCGATCCCGGCGCCGCCCGGGCAGCCGGAGCGGTGCCGGGTCGGGGGACCTGTCCCTACGGATTGAGCCAGTAGGTGGACAGTTGGTATGCGCCGTCGGGCCGCTGAATGACCCGGTAGCCGACGTCGTGCCCGTCGATCTGCACCGACCTGTCGAGCGGGCCGCTGAACTCGGGGGTCCTGGCGCGGGGGACCACCCCGCCGTCCCTCATGTACGCGTACACGTCGGAGACGATTGCTTGTTCGATCTGGTTGGGCTTCAAGTTGGTGGTCCGTAGATCGTTCGTGGTTCCGTCCGGGCCGGTGTGGGCTCGGTCGTAGCCGTGGCCGGTGTTGAAGTGCCACTGGTCGTCGCCCACCATGGCGGAGCGTTTGAGATCCTGCCCCTCGCCTTTGGAGGTGTACTCGCCGATGGCCGGGCCGTCGCCGTTCGGGTACGGCGACAGGCCGAAGGGGTCGCAAACGGTGTGCGGGTTGGTCACGTAGGCGACCGGGTTCGGCGCCGGCGAGAGCCCCAGAGGGTCCGGAGACGTGTACCGGCCGGTCTCCGGGTCGTAGTGACGGAAGAGGTTGTAGTGGAGGCCGGTCTCTGGGTCGTAGTACTGGCCGGGGAAGCGAAGGGGGGTGTAGGCCGTGCTGGAGCGGGACCAGGCGGTGGTTCCCCACAGAGTGGCGCGGGCGCGCCAGGCGATGCGTCCGGATTCGTCGACCAGTTCGGTGGGAGTGCCGAGCAGGTCGGTGGCCACGGCGAAGAATCGCCGGTCGATCTCCTCCTGACGGGCGTCCGGGGTGAGGATGCGCTCGGTTTGGGCGAGGGGCGTGAGGCCGCGGTGCTCCCAGGTGAGCGCTACCGGACGAGGCAGGTCGCTGGAAACGGTGGTCTGTTCGCAGAGGGTCAGGCCGTCCCAGGTGAAGCGGATCTCCTCCGCAATGGTCTCGCCGTCCGCCGCCAGGCGCTGCTTGGCAGTGCGCCGGCCCAGGGGATCGTAGCGGTAGCGCCAGTGGGTGCCGTCGGGGGTGACCACGGAGATGAGGCGGTCCTCGGCGTCCCACGTGTAGCGCCAGGTGTCCGGTTTGCGGGAGAGCCGGACCTTCTGGCGCAAGGTGACGCGGCCGAGGGCGTCGTGCTCGAAGCGGACGTCACCCGCACGCGTGACGGTCGTGCCGGTATAGGCGCGAGGGCCGGTGGCCTCGTGGCCGGGGTGTGAGTCGGGCCAAGCGGCCGAGGTCTGGTTGCCGCTCGCATCGTATGCGTACCGCTCGCTCCAGCCGCGTGCGTGGACGGCGGTGACCCGGCCGGCCGGGTCGAGGTCGAACGTTCGCGCCCCCGACACCCAGTCGGACGTTGCGGTGAGACGGCCGTCGGCGCGGTAGGCGTACGTGCGCTGGTTGAGGGTGCGGGAACCAGCCGTGAGGTGCTGGCCCGACAGCCGGCCGGCCTCGTCCCAGACGGACGCCTGGGTGACGATGCCAGCGAAGACGCGTTCCACTTCGCGTCCGGCCGCGTCGTGCGTGAAGGTGATGTCGTGGCCTCCGGAGGTCACCCGGATGGGGCGGCCCGCGGCATCGTAGGCGTAGCTCGTGACCAGTCCGGTAGGGGTGGTGCGACGGATCCGGCGGCCGGCGGGGTCGTAGGCGTGGTCGAGGGCACGGCCGTCGACGAGTTCGGTCTTGAGCCGGCCGCGCCGGTCGTAGCGGCGCACCAGTTCGCTGTCGGGACTCGACGCCTGAATCAGGCGTCCGGCGCGGTCGTAGGCGTGGACAGTGACCCGGCCCCCGACCTCCTTGCGGACCATCCGGCCGAGTTCGTCGTACGCGTATGCGGCAACGCCGCCGATGTGATCGGTCCGGGTGGTGACCTGCCCGGCGGCGTCGAGGCCGTAGGTGACGGTGCGGCCGTCGAAGTCGGTCTCGGACACGAGCCGGTCGGCCCGGTCGTACCCGTACGTCCAGACGAGCCCCTGCGGGTCAGTGACCCGGGTGAGCCGCAGGCTCGTGTCGTGCTCGAACTCGTACCGTGCGCCGTCGGGCCGAGTGCGGGCGGCGAGGAGGTCGAAGTGGGTGTATTCGAAGCGGGACACTCCGCCCGCCGCATCAGTGTGAGTGAGACAGTTGCCTTCGCCGTCGTAGGTCCATGACTCGGTAGCGCCGTCGGGGCCGGTGCGTCGGGCGAGTTGTCCGTCGGCGTGCCACTGCAGGCGGGTGACGCCGCCCACCGGGTCGGTGATGCGGACCGGCCTGCCGAGGGCGTCGCGTTCCAAGCGGGTGGTGCCGCCGTCAGGGGCAGTCACCTCCACCGGGCGGCCTGCCTCGTCGCAGCGCACGACGGTGGTGGCCCCCAGGGCATCGGTGACAGACGTCAGGAGACCGGACTCGTCGTAGGTGTAGCTGATGGTACGGCCGGCGGGATCGGTGACCGCCGTGCGGTTTCCCCGCTCGTCGAACTCCTGGAGCCACCGGGCGCCGTCCGGATCGTGACGCTCCGTGGGCAGGCCGGACGGGGCGCGTACGACGCGGAGTTCGGTGCCGTCGGGACGTGTGACGGTGACAAGCCGGCCCTCCCCGTCGTAGGAGAACGCAGTGGTGCGGCCCAGTGGGTCCGTGCGGAACTGCAGGTCGCCGCTTGGGCCGTAGTGGAACCGGGTGGTGTTGCCGAGAGGGTCGATGGTGGCCAGGACGCGGCAGCCGAGGCCGATCAGGTGCCGGGTGGCCCGGCCGTCGGCGGTGGTCAGGACCGTCGTCCGGTGGCCCGTCTCGGGGTCGGGTTCGGTGTACGTCAGGGTGATCTGGACGTGGCCGGCCTCGCCGCCCTCCGCGACGACGCGGTCGCGGTCGTCGTAGACGTAGTCGTAGCGGCTGTTGTTGGAGTCGATCCAGGCGATGACGCGGCGGCGGTCGTCGTAAACGAAGGTCGTGGTGGCACCCGACGGCTTGGTGACGGTGGTGAGGTTGCCGTCCTGATAGCCATAGCTCATGAGGGGCAGGTCCGCGCCGCCCTCGCCCGCGCCGGCCAGGGACAGGGCGGTGACCAGGCCGTCGGCGACGGACAGCTTTACCTGGTGGCCCGCCGAGTGGGCCAGGGCCAGCGGCAGGCCGTTCTCGCCACGGTCGACGGTGATGGTGTGGCCGTTGCGCTCGGTGATGCCCGACAGCCATGCGACGCCGTCGTCCCCGGGTTCGCTGCCGGGCGGGGCGGTGAAGTGGAAGGTCAGGCCGCTGTCGGGGTGGGTGACGGTGTAGTCGCCGTCGGCGTCGCGGGCCAGCAGGGTGCGGGCTGTGCCCGATGACGGGGTGGTGGGCGCGCCGGGGACCGGGTGGGGGTACGGGATCAGGAGGCCGTCGGCGGTGACGTGGATGACGCCGACCGCGTCGACCTCCAGTCGTTCGTCGACGGTGGACGTCCAGGAGGGGCCGAGGAAGCGGCCGGCCGTGCAGCCGGACTCGGTGCGGCGGGTGAAGAGCAGCGGCAGGATGCCGGGGATCGCCAGATCGGTCTGGGGCAGGAACATCCGGCCGGAGGCGAGGTCGACGGGGTCGGTGCCGTCGGTGGTGCGCTCGCCGTCGGGGCGGTTATGGGTGCCCTCGGGGGCGTCGTCGATCAGCCTGCGCGCCCGTGCGGCGTCGGCGGCCTCCTCGGCGATGCGGATGCCCTTGACCGCGGCGCCGCCGCCACCGGTGGCGGCGGTCAGTGCGAGGTCGGGGATCAGCCGGCCGAAGCCCTCGGCCGGGTCCTTCATGAAGTCGCTGACCATCTGCTTGCCGGTGCCGACCGGGTCGTTGGCGGCGACGATCAGCCCGGCGGCGAGGCTGTTGAGGGAGGTGGCGTACTCGGCCGGGTGCGTGATGTTGTACGGGTCGACGGGGTTGACGCTGCGGACGAAGTTGAGGATGCCCGCCGTGCCCTTGATGATGCCGCCGCCGACGTGGTCGCCCATGATCTGGAATTCCTGGAACCCGCCTGCCAGTTGCTCGGCGTAGGACGGCTTCGCGGGGGCCATGTCGCGTGCGGCGCGGACCGCGGTGCGTGCCGTCTCCGCCGCCGAGTTCCGCTGCTTGCGGGCCTCGGCGAGGATGTCCTGCGCCTCCTGCATCAGCTTCTTGCCGGGGTCGTCGAACGTCGCCGCGGGCCTGGGCGGGAGCGAGGACGGGTCGCGCTTGTCGGCGGGCTGGGCGTTGTAGCGGTCGACGGCGCTGTTGTAGTCGTCGACCTTCTTGCGGTGGGCGTCGGCGGCGTCCTCTGAGGCCTTGACACCCTCCTTCCACTTGTCGATCGCCGTCTGCGCCTGTGCCTGCGCCCAGGTGATCGTGGCGGCGAACGCGTCGAGCGCGCCGAGCGCCTTCGCGCAGGCGTCGGCGGCGGCGTACCACTTGGGCGGCTGGGTGCTCACCGCGGTGCGCAGGGCTTCGGCCGTCTCGCCCTTGAGCCGGGAGGAGTCCAGGCCCTTCAGGCCGTCACCGGCGTCGTCAAAGGCCTTCTGGAAGGCGCGGAGTTTGGCGGCGGTGGCGGTGATCTTGCTTGCGCTGCCGTAGATCAGCTTGGTCTTGTCCTCGGTCTGTCCGAGGTCCATCTCGTCGACCTCGGCGCCCATGCGGTTCGCGACCGAACGGGACTGCTCGCGCACCCAGTCCGCGCCGGACTCCCAGCCGACGTCCTGCAGCCGGTCGGCGGTCCAGTTGCCGGCGTCCTCGACCCTGTTGCCGGCCCACTTGACACCGTCCTCGACCGCGTTCTCGACCGAGTCGGGCGTGATGTCGCTGAGGAAGTCGCCTATGCCCACCGTCAGTTCCCCCCGGACTCACCCTGCTGCTGCGCCTGCTGGGCGCGTTCCTCCGGCGACGGGCCGAAGGTGTTGTCCAGGGCCCGGTTCCACTGGTCCTCGGAGACACCTGACGCGTCGATGATCGCCTGCGACCGCCGGCCGCCCTCGCCCTCGGTGAGAACCGTGCGGCCGGTGTCCTTCCAGGTCTGGGTGATGTCCTGACCGGCCTGGTCGAACGACTCGGCGCTCCAGTCCGGCTTCAGGGCGTCCGGCGTGAACACCTCGCCCCAGTCCTGCCGGGCGATCTCCTCCTCGGTGGCATGCGGGTTGCCGCCCATCACGGAGTTGACGCCCACTTTCAGCGTGCCCTCGACGTACTGGTCGTGCTCCCACTGGGTGCCCGCTGCCAGCCCGAGGCGGTTCGCGATCGCGCTGGCGTCGCCCACCAGGGCCCGCACACCCCACTCCCAGCGCTCGCAGAAGTCCTCGAAGTCGACCGAGAGGCCGTGGTGCCCGGCCTCCATCCCGGTCATCGCCAGCTCCGAAAATCCCTTGCCCAGCACCGAACCGGTGGCGCCGCCCAGTTCGCCGAGCCCGTCGATGGTCGCGCCCACGCCCTGCGTGAACTTCGCGACGGACGCCTTGTCGAATTGCAGATCGGCCCCGTCAGCGCCCATGGCCGCGTTCCTCCTGCGCCTCGTCGAAGTCGACGGCGACGCCGTCCGCAACGATGCCGACGACCGGCGGGAAGAACATCGACCCGTCCTCGGTGGCGATGTCGACGGCCAGGCCGGCGGGCTCGTCGAGGGACGGCACGACCTCGTCGACGATGCGGGCGCCCAACAGCGCCGCGTAGTCCATGGGCTGATCACCGGATGCGTGCAGCAGGGCGAACCGGGCCAGTGCGGCCTCGTCCGTGAACCCGCAGATCCACCGCACCCCGCCCGACCGCGCCGACCAGAGGCCTCCACCGGCCGTCGGCACCAGAAGGACCGAGCGTCGCATCTCACCGACCAGCGCACGAGGGTCACCGACTCCCCTTCTCTGCTCGGCAATTCGCTCGGCGAGCGCTGTCCTTGTCCGCTGCACGGCCTCTCCCCGTCCTAGGCGACTGAGG
Organism: Streptomyces olindensis; assembly: GCF_040645895.1. NCBI lineage: Bacteria > Bacillati > Actinomycetota > Actinomycetes > Kitasatosporales > Streptomycetaceae > Streptomyces > Streptomyces olindensis. The sequence continues at coordinate 51,395 of NZ_JBEYZD010000041.1, forward strand.
GAACGGTAGATCAAGACGCACGCGGACATGTCGGCGGTTCTCCGGAAGGCACCCCTGAGTGGGGCCCTGCAACAGGTCCAGCGGCTCGGCAGGCGCCGCCGGGACCTTCTCCCGTACAGCGCGAGGTCTCACCGCCGTGGTCGAGGAACTGGCGGCTGACGTCCTGTTGGCTGCCCGAAGGCTCCTCCGGCGAGCCGGAAAACGGCAACTGACCTGCTGGTACGTCACGAATTCCGTATTGCGGGGGCGGTGGTGTCAGGCGAGGCGCCACTGTTGGTTGCTGCCGCCGTTGCAGTCCGACAGCTTGACCGGTGCGCCGTTGGCGGTGGAGGCACCGGCCACATCCAGGCACAGCCCTGACTGGACACCGGTGATGGTGCCGTTGGAGTTGAGGTTCCATTGCTGGTTGGCGCCGCCGTTGCAGTCCCAGATCGCGACGTCTGCGCCGGCCGCGGTGCCGGCCGCGTCGAGGCACTTCGCACCGCCGTAGACGGTGAGCTGCTTGGCCGGCGTACGGGTCCAGGACTGGTTCGTCTGGCCGTTGCAGTCCCAGATCTGCGTCCGGGCGCCATTGGTCTGCGAAAAGCCGGGGACGTCCAGGCACTTGCCCGAGCCGGTGGCGTGGACAGGACCCGTGGTGGTGCCGCCGGAACCTCCCGAGCCGTCGAGTCCGAAGAAGGTGATGGCCCGGGCCGCCATACCGCTTTCGGGCAGGCTGTGCCCGACACCCTGGAAGCTGTTCGCCTCGACCGGTGCCTGCGCGCCGGCGGAGCCATAGCGGGTGCGGGTCCAGTTGGACTGCGGGGAGTCGGTGAAGACCGGGGTCTGGCTCACCCCGAGCACATTCGTCCACTGCTTGATCTCTTCACCGAAGTTCGCGTAGTGCAGCGCTTCGTCCTCGGTGCCGTGCCACAGCTGCATCCGCGGCCGGGGGCCGGTGTACCCGGGGTAGGCGGCCCGGACGAGGTCGCCCCAGGCCTGCGGGGTCTTGGAGATCTGGCCGGTGGCGCAGTCGCTGTTCCAGCCGGAGCCGTCGGTGGTGGCGAAACAGCCGAACGGCACGCCCATGAAGGCCGCCCCGGCCTTGAACAGGTCGGGGTACGCGCCGAGCATGACATTGGTCGTCATCGCGCCGGACGAGGCGCCGGTGACGTAGACCCGGTCGGGGTCGGCGTTCATGTTCTGCAGGGTGTACCGGACCATCTGGGCGATGCTCGTCGGGTCACTGCCCCCGTCGTGCTTGAGCGCCTGGGGCGAGGAGACGTCGAAGCACTGCCCGCTGACGTTCGCGTCCGGGTAGACGACGATGAACCCGTACTGGTCGGCAAGGCGGGCGAACTCCGTGCCGGAGTAGAAGGCGGGCCCCGTGCCGGTGCAGTAGTGCACCGCCACCAGCACCGCCGGGTGTGCCGTAGCGCTGTCGGGCACGTAGGTGTACATCCGCAGGTCGCCCGGGTTGCTGCCGAAGTCCGTCACCTCCTTCAGCGATGCGGCCGATGCGGCCGACGCGGCCGACGCGGTGGTGGCCGAGGTGCCGGTCAGCACGAGCGCCGCGATCAGCGGTGAGATCCCCAACAGCAGAGCTACCAGCACCTCCTTGACGCTTCTCTTCCTGGCCTTCGGGGACATGACGCTGTCCTTTCTGGAATCCGGCCCGGTCGCGACGAAGACCATGTGATGAAGCGCTTCGTCAGGCACGCGTGCCGCGGTGAACGGCTTCGGCTGGATGCTGGTTCAGGGATCCCATGTGTGTGCGGCCCGTGGGCGGACGCATGGGATTCCCCTGAAGTGGACTAGAGGAGAAGAGTGAAGCGCTTCGATGCTCGTCAGAGCTTCAGGTCCGTGTCAAGAGACCGGCCTCGTTCCGTTGAACAGAGCGCTCCAGCACCTTTGTTGTACCCCGGAGTAATCTTGAATGCGGCCCTTGTGCGCCCTCATGCCTTCACTTAACCTCGCAGTAACGTCGAAGCGCTTCGACTGTGCATCACGTCACAGTAATGGGATGTCTGCTTCCAGCTCAGCCAATTCCAGTCACGACACCCGCCGCAGCGGTGGCCGGTGGGATGCCGCTGCTCACCGCCTGATCCTCCGTCGGAGAGCGGCTCGGCGGCCGACTGCACCGGCAAGGTCCCCGCGCCCCTCAGGGGCGTCGCTCTTTCCGTCTCCTTCGCGCAAGGAAGAGGTTGTCATGCGCACGCTCCACATCAGCAGAAGAGCTGTACTCGCCGGGACCGCTGCCGCGGCCGCGGCCGTCTCCCCGCCGCTCGGCCAGGGACGTGCGCAAGCCGCCGCCACTCCCGCGACGAGTGGATACCGTTGGCGCAACGTGGTCCAGGGCGGTACCGGGTTCATCACCGGGGTGCTGTTCCATCCCTCCGTGCGCGGGCTGGCCTACCTGCGGACCGACATCGGCGGTGCCTACCGGTGGGACGACCGGGCCGGCCGTTGGGTCCCGTTGACCGACCACCTGGGCTGGGACGACTGGAATCTGCTGGGTGTGGAGGCCATGGCTGTCGACCCGGCGCATCCGAACCGCGTGTATCTGTCCCTGGGCGCGTACACGCAGGCCTGGGCCGGCAACGGGGCCGTGCTGCGCTCGGAGGACCGCGGGGCGACGTGGAAGCGCACCGATCTCAGCGTGCAGCTCGGGGCCAACGAGGACGGCCGGGGCTGCGGGGAGCGGCTGCTGGTCGATCCGCGCGACAGCGACACCTTGTGGCTGGGCACCCGGCACGACGGGCTGCTCAAGTCGACCGACCGGGGCACCAGTTGGCAGGCCGTGAGTTTCCCGGCCGCCCCGCGCGCCACCGGCCAGGGCGTCACGCTCCTGGTCGCCGTGGGCCGCAGCGTCTACGCCGGCTGGGGCGACTCCGACGGCACCTCCGCGAACCTCTACCGCACCGCTGACGGCGTCACCTGGGAGGCCGTCCCGGGACAGCCGGCCGGCACCGCCGCCAAGGTCCCGATCCGGGCCGCCTACGACCGGCACACGCGCGAGCTGTACGTGACGTACGCCAACGCCCCGGGCCCGAACGGGCAGTCCGACGGCAGTGTGCACAAGCTGCGCACGACGAGCGGGACGTGGACCGAGGTCACCCCGGTGAAGCCGGGGGGCACGACGGCCGACGGCTCCGCCGACTCCTTCGGCTACGGCGGTGTCGCCGTCGACGCTCGCCGCCCGGGCACGCTCGTCGTCTCCACCAACAACCGCTGGTCGCTGGTGGACACCCTGTACCGGACCACCGACGGCGGCCGCACCTGGACGTCTCTGAAGGACAGGGCCGTCCTCGACGTGTCTGAGACGCCGTACCTCAAGTGGGGTGCCGACAAGCCGAAGTTCGGCTGGTGGATCCAGGCCGTCGGACTGGACCCGTTCGACTCCCGGCACATCGTCCACGGCACCGGCGCCACCCTCTACGGCACCCGCGACCTCAAGCACTGGGCGCCGCAGATCCGCGGTGTGGAGGAGGCGTCCGTACGCCAGCTGATCTCGCCCCCCACCGGTGAGGCCCACCTGCTCAGCGGCTCCGGCGACATCGGCGTGATGTACCACGAACGGCTCACGGCCTCACCCTCACGCGGCATGGCGTCCAACCCCGTCTTCGGCACCAGCACCGGCCTGTCCCTCGCCACCGCCCAACCCTCCTACGTGGTCCGGGCCGGGTGGGGCGACCACGGCAACGGCGCCTTCTCGAACGACGGCGGCAAGACCTGGACCCCCTTCACGACCCAGCCGGACGTCGCCAAGAGCGCACCCGGCCCGATCGCCACCAACGCCGACGCCGGCGTGCTGCTGTGGTCCTTCGGCACCGCCAACCCCGCCCACCGCTCGACCGACGGCGGCGCGACCTGGACCGAGATCCCCACCTTCCCCAGGGGAGCGACACCCGTCGCCGACCCCCTCGACCCCACCCGCTGGTACGCCTTCGACACCACCACCGGCACACTCTGCGCCAGCATCGACAACGGCCGGACCTTCACCGCGCGGGCCACCGGCCTCAGCTCGGGCGACACCGAGTTCCAGCTGGTCGCCGCACCCGGCCGCACCGGCGACCTGTGGCTCAGCCTCAAGAGCAGCGGGCTCTACCGCTCGACCGACGGCGGCGCGACCTTCACCAAGGTCAGCAGCTGCCACGCCTCACACACCCTGGGCTTCGGCAAGGCCGCCAGGGGCGCTTCCTACCCGGCGCTCTACATGGTCGGCGCCACGGACGCCATCACCGCCGTATACCGCTCCGACGACGAGGCGAAGACCTGGACACGAATCAACGACGACCGTCACCAGTGGGGCTGGACCGGAGCCGCCATCACCGGCGATCCCCGCGTGTACGGACGGGTCTACCTCGCCACCAACGGACGCGGCGCGCAGTACGGGGAGCCCGCCTGACGCGCGACCGCCCGGCGGCGACCAGCCCCGCTGAACAGCCATCACTCGCGGAAGAGAAGGAACTCCATGAAAAAGTCTCGGATCCTGCCCCTGGTCACGCTTGCCTCCGCCGTGCTCGGGCTGACAGCGGCAGGTGTGACCCCTGCCTCCGCCGCCCCCGACACGCCTTTGCGGGTCATGCCGTTGGGCGACTCGATCACCTGGGGTGTGGGAAGCAGTACGGGCAACGGCTACCGGGCGCCGTTGTGGGACAGACTCGCTGCGGACGGCCACCCGCTGGACTTCGTGGGCACCGGGCGGGCCGGTTCGATGTCCGATCCCGACAACGAGGGCCACTCGGGGTACCGCATCGACCAGATCGCCGCACTCGCCGACGCCTCGCTCACCCGCTACCGGCCCAATGTCGTCACGCTGCACATCGGCACCAACGACCTCCAGGGGGCCTCCGAGGTCGACACCGCCATCGCCCGGCTGAAGTCGCTGATCAACCAGATCACCGCCGACGTCCCCGACGCAACCGTCCTCGTCGCCTCCCTGGTCGTGTCCACCAGCAGCTCCGAGGAGCGGTGGCGGGGCGCGTACAACCAGGCCACCCGCCAAATCGTCAGCGAGGCACAAGCGGCGGGCAAACACGTCGCCTTCGTCGACATGAGCAGCCTGACCACGGCCGACCTGGCCGACCCCCTGCACCCCAACGACTCGGGCTACCAGAAGATGGCCGACGCCTTCCACCGCGGCGTCCGGGCCGCGGACAGCGCCGGATGGCTGAAGAACCCCGCCCCCGCCCCCGCACGCGTACAGTCCGGCATCGCCGGCAAGTGCATGGACGTCAATGGCGCCGGCACAGCCGACGGGACCGCCATCCAGACGTGGAGCTGCGGCGGCGGTGCCAACCAGTTGTGGTCCGCCTACACCGACGGCACGCTGCGCTCCATGGGCAAGTGCCTCGACGCCGCCGGCTATGGCACCGCGAACGGAACCAAGGTGCAGCTCTGGTCCTGTCACGGCGGCGCCAACCAGGTCTGGCAGCCCTACAACGGCGGCTACCGCAACCCCGCTTCGGGCCGCTGCCTCGACGTTCCGGGCTCCTCCACGGCCGACGCCACACAGCTCCACCTGTGGGACTGCAACGGCGGCTCCAACCAGAAGTGGACCACTCTGACCGCCGGATGACCCCGCTCCGGGATCCGCGCCCTCTCCGGGGGTCCGGATCCCGGAAGAACATCACCTGAAGAGAACTCCAAGATCACGGCAACCCTTTGCGCAGCCTGTGACCACAAGGAATCGGATCCGGCCAGTTCGGTGGCCGGTATCCGGATTTCCACGTGAACAGCAGGCAAGGAGAACGCCGCCCCATGAACCACCCCACGAACGGCGGGCGCCGCGGGCGTCACCGCCGCCGCTGGACCGCCACTGGTCTGGTGCTCGGTGTGCCCGCCGTCCTCGTGCCGTACCTCCTGTTCACGCAGGAGGACTCGCAGGCCGCGACGGTCGACGGCGATGCCTACTACCGGCTGGTCTCCGTGCGCAGCGGCAAGGTGCTGGACGTCAACGGCTTCTCCACCGCCGACGGCACCCGCATCCAGCAGTGGACCGACGAGAACACCGCCAACCAGCAGTGGAGGCTGCGGCCCAAGGGGGACGGCTACTACGAGCTGGTGAACCGCAACAGCGGCAAGGTGCTGGGCATAGCGGGCAATTCAAAAGCTCAGGGAGCCGCCGCCGAGCAGCAGACCGACAGCTCAGCCGCTTCCCAGGAGTGGCGGATCAGCGAGGTGAGCGGTTCCGACGCCGTCATCCTCACCTCCCGCAGGAGCGGGCAGGTCCTGGACGTCTCGGGTGGCTCCACGGCCCAGGGCGCGGCGGTCGTCCAGCATCCGAGCCGGGGCGGCTCCCATCAGCAGTGGAAGCTGGTGAAGGCGGACCGGACCCTGGCGTCCGGATCCGGCACCGCGGGGACCACGGCCGCGGCAGGACCGTATGTGTGGAAGAACGCCCAGGTGGTGGGCGGCGGTTACGTCACCGGGCTGGTGTTCAACCAGCGGGAGAAGGGTCTGCTGTACGCGCGCACCGACATGGGCGGTGCCTACCGCTGGGACACCGGGGCCGAGCAGTGGATCCCGCTGACCGACTGGATCGGCGAGAAGGACTGGAACCTGCTGGGCATCGACTCGGTGGCCACCGACCCCGTCGACCCCAAGCGCCTGTACCTCATGGCGGGCACGTACACCAACGAGTGGGCGGGCAACGGCGCGATCCTGCGCTCCACGGACCGGGGCCGCACCTTCAAGCGCACCGATCTGCCCTTCAAGGTGGGTGGCAACGAGGACGGCCGTGGGGCGGGCGAGCGGCTCGTGATCGACCCCGCCGACAACCGCAACCTGCTGTTGGGCAGCCGCAAGAACGGCCTGTGGCGCAGCACCGACTTCGGCGTGACATGGCGCCAGGTGTCCTCGTTCCCCGTCAAGGACGGGGCGGGCAGCGGCGGGGGCATCTCCTTCGTGACGTACGGCCCGGCCGGCAGCAAGACGATCTACGTCGGTGTCGGCGACAAGTCCACCTCCCTGTACCGCTCCACCGACGGCGGCAGCACCTGGCAGGCCGTCTCCGGGCAGCCCACCGGCCAGCTGCCGCAGCACGGCGTGCTCTCCGGTGACGGCTCGCTGTACCTGACGTACACCAACGCCCTCGGACCCAACGGCGTGACGCGGGGCTCGGTGTGGAAGTACACGCCGACCCGCGGGGCGTGGAAGAACATCTCCCCCTCCCAGGGCGACTACGGGTTCTCCGGTCTGGCCGTCGACCCGCGCAAGCCCTCCACGGTCATGGTCACCACCCTCGGCCGCTGGTGGCCCCAGGACGAGATCTACCGCAGCACCGACGGCGGCACGACCTGGAAGGCACTGGCCGACAAGTCGGTGCGCAACGCCTCCGCCGCGCCTTACGTCGGCACCCACACCGGGCACTGGATGACCGCCCTGGCCATCGACCCCTTCAACTCCGGGCACGTGCTGTACGGCACCGGCAACGGCATCCTGCGCAGCAAGGACGCGGGCGCCACCGACAGCGGCGGCACCAGCCACTGGAGCATGGGCGCCCGAGGGCTGGAGGAGACCGCACTGCTGGACGCGATCGCCCCTCCCGGCGGCGCCACCGTCATCACGTCCATGGGTGACCAGGGCGGCTTCCGGCACGACGACCTGACCAAGGTGCCCTCCAGGCGGCTGAAGAACCCGCTGATGACCAACAGCACCGATATCGACTTCGCCCAGTCCAAGCCCTCGATGATGGTCCGCGTCGGCCGGGGCGGCGCGCAGGACGGCGCCTACTCCACCGACGGCGGCCGCAACTGGAACGGCTTCAAGGCAGAGCCGGTGGCCGGTGCCCAGGACGGCCGTGTCGCGCTCGCGGCGGACGGCTCCACCATCGTCTGGACCCAGGCGGGCCAGGCCCCGTACCGGTCGACCGACAGGGGGGCGAGCTGGTCGAGGGTCGACGGCCTGGGCGACGACGCCGTGGTCGTCGCCGACCGCTCCTCGGCCAGGACCTTCTACTCGCTGTCCGGCGGCACGCTCCACGCCAGCACCGACGGGGGTGCGACCTTCACCGCTCGCGCGACCGGCCTGCCCTCCGGCCGGCTCACGGCGGTGCCCGGCATCGCCGGAGACCTGTGGATCGCCGGCAGCACCAAGGGGCTGCTGCACTCCACCGACGGCGGCCGCACCTTCACCACGCTCAAGACGGTGCAGTCCGCCTCCGCCCTCGGCTTCGGCAAGGCCAAGCCGGGCACCGGCTACCAGGCGCTGTACCTGATCGGCACCGTCAAGGACGTCACCGGAGTCTTCCGCTCCACCGACAAGGGCGCCACCTGGCTCCGCGTCAACGACAAGGCCCACCAGTGGGGTGCCATCGGCGGCGTCGGCGTGATCACCGGCGACCCCGACACCTACGGCCGCGTCTACGTCGGCACCAACGGACGCGGCCTGCAGTACGGCGACCCGTCCTGACCTCGACACCCGAGTGGGGGCGCAGGCACCACCGCCTGCGCCCCCCTAGGCGATGACGAGTTACGGATTACGGGAGCGTGGTCCACTTCTGGTTGTTCTGGCCGTTGCAGGTCCACAGGATGACCGGGGTCCCGTTGGCGGAGCCGGCCTCCCTGGCGTCGAGGCAGAGCCCGGCGCGGACGTTGCGGACCGACCCGTCGGAGCCGACCGTCCACTTCTGGTTGTCCTGGCCGTTGCAAGGCCAGATGACGACCGGCGTGCCGTTGGTGGTGCCCCGGCCGGAGGCGTCCAGGCACTTGTCCCCGTAGACGCGGATCTCGCCTCCTGCCCAGCTGGTCCAGAGCTGGTTGGCGGCGGTGTGGCAGTCCCACAGCAGCGTCTTCGACCCGGCCGCGGTGGCGGCGCCGTCCACGTCCAGGCAGCGGCCGGACCCGCCACCGCGCAGGCGCCCGGTGGTGGAGGCCAGCGGGCTGCCGCCGGTCATCTTGTACACGGCGACACCGTGCGCCGGGACGCTCGCGGAGATCTGCCCGGAGGTGCTCGACGTGCCGCCGGTCCACAGGTCGGTGAGGGTGAACGACCCCCCGGTCAGGCCGACCTGGGCGGCCGTGGCCGTGACGGTCGCGGTGCTGCTCCCTCGGTTGAACAGGCCCACGGCGACCGAGCCGTCCGACAGGCGCTTGGCGAACACCTCGGCGTCGCCGTCGTCGCGCACCCGGCGACCGCCCGCGCCCAGCGAGTCCTGGTTCACCGCCAGCAGACGCGGGTTGCGCAGGATCGCGCTCACGTCGGCGGACATGGTGCGGATGTCGTTACCGGCCATGAGGGGGGCCGAGAGCAGCGCCCACAGGGCGAAGTGGGAGCGGGACTCGGTCAGTGACAGGCCGGGGCGGCCGACGACGAGCATGTCGGGGTCGTTCCAGTGTCCCGGGCCCGACTGCGCGGCCAGGGGCGCCGTGACGTCCAGGACGTTGCCGACGCCCATCGGATAGCTGTTGGTGTTGCCGTTCTGCCAGATGTCGAGCAGGTCCTCGGTCGTCCTCCACAGGTCGGCGACCTGACCCCAGTTGTACTTGTCGCCGGTGGGGGAGTGGAAACTGTTGGGATTGATGCTGTAGACGATCGGACGGCCGGTGGCGCGCAGGGCGTCGCGCATGATGGTGAACTGTGCGATCTGCTCGCTGAGGGTGCCGTTGCCGGAGCACCAGTCGTACTTGAGGTAGTCGACGCCCCAGGAGGCGAACGTGGCGGCGTCCTGGGTCTCGTGGCCCTTGCTGCCGGTGGAGCCGGGGTAGGTGCCCACGCCCTGCGCGCACGTCTTCTCGTTGGGCGCCTGGTAGATGCCGAACTTCAGGCCCTTGCTGTGGATGTAGTCCCCGAGCGCCTTCATGCCGCTGGGGAACTTGGTCGGATTGGCGCGGAGGTTTCCTGCCGCGTCGCGCTGGGGGTCGAACCAGCAGTCGTCGACGACGACGTACTGGTAGCCCGCGGCCTTCATGCCCGAGGACACCATCGCGTCGGCGGCCTGGCGGACCTGCGCCTCGGTGATCCCGCATCCGAAGCTGTTCCAGCTGTTCCAGCCGAGCGGCGGGGTGAGCGCGGGGCTGCCCGGCGCGGCCTGGGCGGTCGTGCCGACGGAGGCCGTGACACAGGCGCTGAACGTCAGTGCGGTGGCCGTGAGGAGCCGCAGCAGTCGTCTGTGCAGGGGAACCATGGGGGTTCCTTCCCGGCCCGCGAAGCGGTAGCCGCTTCGCGGGCCTGATCGGCGGGTCAGGAGTGTGTGATCACGTGCGCGCGGGTCAGCGTCGCAGGGTGAGGAGACCCGGCCGGTACGGCAGTTTCAGGTAGTCCGTGCCGTCCGATGCGGGGGTCCTGCCCTGGTACAGGAACTGCAGGTTGCAGGGGTCGACGGTCATGGTCTGGTCGGCGTTGGTGCGCACCAGGTCACCGTGGCTGATGTCGTTGGTCCAGGTGGCACCGCTGTTGGCCTTGCCGGCGAAGGGGCTGCTCTCGCTGCCGGCCTGCTCGGTCCACGGACCGTTCAGGCCGGAGGCGGTGAAGGAGCGGAAGTAACGGCCGTTCGCGCCCATCGCCTCGACGATCATGAGGTACTGGTTCTGGCCCTTGACCTTGTAGACCTCCGGCGCCTCGAACAGCTTCTCCTTCGTGTCGCTCATGACCGTGGTGTACGACGAGCCGAAGCTGCCCGGGAAGTTCCCGATCGGCATGGTCGACTTGTAGATCTTGCCGTTGTCGTCGGCGAAGAACATGTACATGTTCTGGTCGTCGGCGATCATGGTCGGGTCGATCGGGCCGCTTTCGGGCAGGCTGCCGGTGAACAGCGCCTGCGGGGCGGACCAGCCGTTGGGGTTGGTGGGGTCGCTGGACGTGCGGTAGGTGAAGGGCCAGGCGGTACCCCACCCGTTCGAGGTCAGCACCCAGATGTTCTTGGGCGCGAAGTAGAACAGTTTGGGCGCCACGGCCAAGCCCTGGCTCATCCCGGTCTGGGTGGCCGTCGCCATGTCCGACCAGTTCGTGAAGGGACGGAACGCCATCGTGCCCCACGACGATCCGTCAGAGGTGGTCGCGTAGACCAGCTGCTTGCCGTTGTAGGGCACGGTGGTGAAGTCCTTCAGCGCGACCCAGCCGTTCGACGGCTGCGCCAGCGGGCCCGTCGACGACCACCGGTAGGCCGGCGGGAGAGCGCACGTGTCGCCCGGCGGTGCGGACAGCCCCGTCCACTTCTGGTTGCTGCCGCCGTTGCAGTCCCAGAGCTGTACCGCCGTGCCGTTGCCCGTGGCGCCGCCGCTGACGTCCAGGCAGAGCCCCGACTCCACTCCGACGATCGTGCCGTCGGAGTTCACCCGCCACTGCTGGTTCGCACCGCCGTGGCAGGCCCAGATCTGCACCCGCGTGCCGGCCGTGGTGGCGTGGCCGGGCACGTCCAGGCACTTGTTGCCGTACACGGTCAGCCGGTTGTCGTCCGTCAGCGTCCACTGCTGGTTGGTCCCGCCGTGGCAGTCCCAGATCTGCAGGTTCGTGCCGTCCGTCTGGCCGGCGTTCGGCACATCGAGACACCGGCCGGAACCGGCGCCGCGCAACGCGCCGCTGGTGGCCGCCTGGGCCGGGTTGGCGACGAGTGTCGCCGCCGAAGCGAGCAGGGCCGCGAGTATCACAGACAGATGCCTGGGGCTGAAACCACGTCTGCGCATGGGGGAGCCTCATTCCTTGAGGGAGCGGTTCCGTATCGAGCGACAACGTTCGTAATTTCGAACAATGATCGAGGTGTCGCGCAAGGGAGTGGGGAGAGTGATCGCCATCTGCTTCCGACGGGCGTCAGTTCCGCACGAGGCCGCCGGTGGCGCCGGTGTTCCAGTAGACGGTGTAGTTGTGGCCGTGCGCGTCGTGGAACGGGCCCAGGCCGACGGTGGATCCGTTGGCGGTGGCGGTGAAGGCGAGCGACGTGTTGCCGGTCCGTCTGATCGAGGACGTGTCCAGCGCCGGCAGGGAGTTGAGCGCGGAGTCGCCGTAGTCGCCGGACAGGACCACCGGGCCGTAGGTGATCGCGGCGACGTTCGCGTCGTCGTTGGCCGCCCGCATGACGACCCGCATGGGCAGGCGGACGGTGACCGTGTCGCCCGAGGTCCAGGAGCGGGTCAAGGTGGCGTAGTCGCCGGGCGTGGTGGAGATGTTCTGCGCCGCGCCGTTGACGCTGACGGTGGCCCCGGAGGTCCAGCTCGGGATGCGGATGCGCATCGCCCAGGTTCCGCCGACGTTCCCGGTGACCCGCAGGGTCGTGGTGTCGCTCACGGGATACGTCGTCGTCTGGGTGACGGTGATGCCGCGCTCCGACCAGTTGAGTACCGAGGGCACGAACAGGTTCACGATCAGCGTGTCGTCACTGCGGTAGTAGAGGGAGTCCATCAGCCTGGTGTGCATCTCCAGGCCCGTGCCCTGGCAGCACCAGAAGGTGCCGTAGTCGGTGCTCCACGTGCCGCCGCCCCACGCCGGGCCCACACCGCGTCGGCCTCCCGGGTTGAGCGGGGTGAAGTAGGTGACGTGGCCGTGGTCGTCCGCCGGGTTCTGCTGGCCGATCATCTGGTTCAGCCACGCCTGCTCGTAGTAGTCGAACAGAGCGGCCCGATTCGGGTCCAGTGCGAACAGCTCCCGGGTGAGCGTGAGCATGTTGAAGGTGTTGCAGCTTTCGCACGTGTCCTTGTTCAGGTAGCCGGCGATGGCGTTCGGGGCGCGGAAGTGCTCCGCCTGGCTGTTGCCGCCGATGGCATACGTGTGGTTGTTGACGCAGAAGTTCCAGGCGTTGGTGGCGATGTCCCGGTACCGAGTGGTGCCGGTGGCCTTGTACTCGCGGGCGGCCCCGATCCACTTGGGTACCTGCGTGTTGGCGTGCAGTCCGCTGAGCTGATCCCGGTTGGCCGCCAGAGGGTCGAACACCGCGGCGTGATCGAACCGTTGGGCGACGGTGAGCCACCGCGCGTCGCCCGTCTGCTGGTAGAGATCGGTCAGCACGGTGTTCATGCCGCCGAACTCCGTCTGCAGCATGGCCTGCATCTGCCGGCCGCTGAGCCGGCCGGTGCGCCGGTCGACCCACCCCGCCAAGGAGAGCAGGACGTCACGGGCTTGTGTGCTGCCGATGTGGCGCCAGACGTCCAGCAGGCCGGTCAGGGTCTTGTGGATGGTGTAGTACGGCACGTTGCCGTTGCTCAGGGTCCGCTGCTCGAGGGCGGTGAAGTCGGACTCGGGGTAGCCGGAGAGATACCCGGCGCCGAAACCGGCGGCACTGTTATTGGCCTGGCATCTGGCTAACTCCGCAACCATATGGGTTGCCTTGTCCCGGCAGACGGTGTCCCCGGTGACCGCGTAGAGCTGTGCCCACGCCGTGAGGAAGTGTCCTTGGGCGTGGGTGCGGAAGGGGAACGTCGGTGCGTCCCAACCGCCGTTCGCGCTCGCGCCTTTGGTGGACAGGCGGTGGTTGGCGCGGAAGTTGTACAGCAGCCGGTCGACATCGACGAACCGCAGGTAGTTCCGCGTACGGTCCTGGTTGTCCAGCCAGCGGCCGGCGGTGAGCCGGACCTGGCTGAGCGCGAAGGGATGCGCGAGCACCCCGATGTCGGCCCTTGCGGGAGGGACGGCCGCTCGGGCATGCGATGCGCCGATGAAGGAACCGGTGGCCGACGCGGCGGCCGTGGCCCCGGCTGCTCGCAGGAGACGCCGTCTGCTGACGGAGGAAGACATCTCGCACCTCTCGGTGGGGGGAAGGTGACTGCTTGGTCTTCGGTGCGTTCGCTCACAGGTCGGACGGTCGGGCGCGACGCGTCACGTGCTCATCCGTTGGGTCTCGGTTCGATCAACCCTCTCGAGTGATACATGGGATGGATTAACGGATACGGACGTTGCTCTTGTCTAGTCTCGCGACACGAAAGACTTTGCTACTTGCGGGTTTTCGTCCGGTTCACGCCTCTGACGTCGCGTCAAACATGGGACATCAGGAGTTCGGACGCCTCCTGCCGGCGGGCAGGGGCTACGCTGTGACGTGCCAGGAGGACACATGGAACGCGGTGAAGTCTGGTGGGTCGACTTCGACGAGCGACGCCCGGTCGTCCTGCTCTCGGACGAGGAGTCGTCAGGGTTTCAGGCGATGCAGGTCGTTGCGCCGGCGGGAATCGACATCAGCGGCCTGGGCGTTGAAGTGGCCATAGGAGCCCCGGAAGGACTGCCCTTCGAAGGCGTGCTGCGGTTCGCGCTCCCGCGTCCGGGCTTCACCCCGTGCACATGGCTGACCACCGTGGCCCGGGACGACCTGATCGAGCGGGCGGGCGTGTTGTCCTCCGTGAAGCTCAGCGAGGTCGGAGAAGCCCTCCGTGCCGCTGGAGAGACGAGGGAGTGGACCCCGATGACGGCTGCCAGGATCAGCGAGATCAAGGATGCCCGCCGTCTCGAAGGACTCGAGTAGCGGACGCCTGTGCTGCCCAGGGTCAGAGCGGGGTCCCACCGCGCCGGATGGCTCAGCGGATGTGCTTCGCCGGCTTCGTGGCGGCGTTGAGGAGGTACTCCAGGGGGCCGCGGCGGAAGAAGCGGGACCAGATCGCGGCGAACACGGTCGCCCCGAGGACGAACAGGAGCAGCGGCACCCATGATTGCTGGGTGCTGGTCCCGGCGGGTATCGACAGCGCGGACTGTGCGACGAAGTGGCCGACGTAGGCGGTCAGGGACATCGTGCCCACGGCGATGACCGGTTTCGCCAGGCGGCGCAGTCGCGGCAGGCGGTCCATCGCCACCGTCGCGCCCACGATCACGAGGATCGCGACTCCGACGCTGCCGATGATGTCGAACGTGGTGCCGCTGTGCGGCCCGGCCGTCAGGAGCGACGACGCCGGCATGTCGGGGAACGACCCGCCGTCGGGTGGCACCGATCCGCTGTCGAGGGGCAGTGACCCGGAGCCGCCGGAGGACGATCCGTCTTCCGCCATGCTCCGCAGCGCGCCCTTGCCGGCGAGCAGCAAGGACATGCCGTACGCGGCCACCGTGAGCGTGGCGCCGAGCGCGGCCAGGCGCCGCCGGACGGTGCCGGAGGACAGGTCGAGGCGGCCCAGCGCCATGCCCGCGATCACGAACGACATCCACGTGAGCGCCGGGTAGAAGCCCGTGAGCAGCAGATCGAGCACTCCCACCTCGCTGAGGCGGCGGAGCGGGTCGTAGGCGTTGATGCTCTGCTGGATCGAGTCGGTCAGCAGCGAGGTGAGGACGAACGCGAGCTGCGGTGTGACGAGGGCGAACGCGGCCGCGGTGATCGCGAGCGTCCTGGCGCGCAGTCGCACCAGGGGCAGGGCCAGCAGGAAGTAGACCCCGTAGAAGCCGAGGATGATCACTCCCCCGTACTCCATCGCCATCACGGTGCCCAGCGCCAGCAGGACCACCGCGCGGATCGCGATGCGGGCCTTCGCCTGCCGGCCGGCCAGGCCGGTCTTGGGCTCGCGGCGGCCGGCGAGCAGCATCAGTGAGAACCCGGCGAGGGTGGCGAAGAGGACCGACGAGTGACCGTCCGATATGTACCGGATCCAGCTGCCGACGCCGCTCGTGGCGGACAGCGGGGGGCCGATGTGCACGACGTACATGCCGAACACCGCCAGCGCGCGGGCCAGGTCCACCCCGACGAGGCGTCCCATCGACGCACCGGGTGAGGCGGGCGCGGCGGACTCGGGGGAGGTTCGGGGCGGCGGAGGCGAGTTCTCCGGCGGAGCCGGCGTCTCCTGCGGTGGCTGTGTCTGTGTCATACGGAGAACCTCGCGCGGCCGTCGGGGGACCGGCCATCCGGCAGCCTGCGGTAACGCCCCCGCCGATCGGCGGGTACCGCCCTGCCGACCGGCGGCGTCTCGTCCCGGGCTCGTCCGGTGCGAGGGGATGGCTGTCTTCTTCAGCCACTCGGCGGGGGTGGACCCGACAGGTGCCGGATGGGCGCGGGGCGGACGGGCTTCCAGGCTGGAGGCATGAGGCCGGCCCCCGGCAGACTGCGGAAGAAAGGAATGCCGTGAACACCGCATCCGCCCCGAGGACGGATGAGACGTCCCTGTCCGCCCGAGGAACGGTCAAGGCACTGTGGGCGTACGTCCGGCCGCACCGGTGGGCCGTCGCCCTCGGACTGCTGTGCGCCCTGGTCGGAGCCGCCGGAGGGCTGCTGCAGCCGCTGGCCACGAAGATGCTGGTGGACCGGCTGGCGTCCGGTGGGACCATCGCCGGGATTTTGATCGCGCTCACCGTGCTGGTGCTGCTGGGCACGGCGGTCGAGGCGTTCGGCGCGTATGTGCTGGAGCGGACGGCGGAGTCGGTGGTCCTGGCCGCGCGGCGCACCCTGGTGGGGCGCTTGCTGCGGCTGCGCCTCGCGGAGTGGGAGCGGGTCCCGCCGGGTGATCTGATGTCCCGGGTCACCTCGGACACGACGCTGCTGCGGGCGGTCAGCACCCAGGCGGTCGTCTCCGCGGCCACCGGCGCGGTGGCCTTCGTCGCGGCGGTCGTGATGATGGCGTTCCTGGACGTCGTACTGCTGGGTGTGACGCTCGTGGTGGTCGTGCTGGTCGGCGGGGCCGTCGCCCTGGTGATGCCGAAGATCGCGCGGGCCACCGAGCGGTCGCAGGAGGCGGTCGGGGAGATCTCCGTCGCGCTGGAACGGGCCCTCGGGGCGTTCCGTACGGTGAAGGCGTCCGGCGCCGAGGAGCGGGAGACCGCCCGGGTGGAGGCGGCGGCGCGGCGGGCGTGGCGGCACGGTGTGAAGAGCGCGAAGTGGGAGGCGGTGGCCGGGTCGGCCGACGAACTCGCCGTCCAGCTGGCCTTCCTCGCGGTACTCGCGGTCGGCGGGGCGCGCGTGGCGTCCGGGGAGATTCCCGTCTCCACCCTCATCGCGTTCCTGCTGTACCTCTTCTACCTGATCGAGCCGGTGGCCAAGCTGGTCGACGCCGTGTCCTCCTATCAGGAGGGGGCGGCCGCGATCTCCCGGATCGCGCAGGTGGAAAGCCTGTCGACGGAGCCGACGGAGCGTACGGAGACGGCCCGGCGGGAGGGTGTCCTGCCCGAGCAGCGGGCAGCGCTCCCGGGGCCCGCTTCGGTCCGCTTCGAGGACGTCTCCTTCCGCTACGGCGCGGGCCTGCCGTACGTCCACCAGCAGGTGAGCTTCGAGGTGCCGGGCACCGGGATGACGGCCTTCGTGGGCCCCTCGGGGGCGGGCAAGTCGACGGTGTTCGCGCTCATCGAGCGGTTCCACGAGGCGACCGGCGGCCGCGTGATGGTCGACGGCAGGGACGTGCAGGACTGGTCCCTGTCCGAACTTCGGTCTGCCATCGGCTATGTGGAGCAGGACGCTCCGGTGCTGGCCGGCACGCTGCGGGAGAACCTGGTGTTCGCGGCGGCCGGTGCGACGGACGACGACATCCGCGACGTCCTGGCCCGGACGAAGCTCGACGCCCTCGTCGAGCGCCTGCCCCACGGCCTGGACACCCCGGTGGGCCACCGTGGTTCGAAGCTGTCGGGCGGCGAGCGCCAGCGCATCGCCATCGCCCGCGCCCTGTTGCGCAAGCCCCGGCTGCTGCTCCTGGACGAGGCGACCTCGCAGCTCGACGCCGTCAACGAGCTGGCGCTGCGGGACGTCATCTCGGAGGTGGCCCGCGAGACCACCGTGCTGGTGGTGGCCCACCGCCTGTCGACGGTGACGGGCGCCGACCGGATCGTCGTCATGGAGTCCGGTCGGGTCCGCTCGGTGGGCACGCACGAGGAACTGGTGGGCCAGGACCGGCTGTACACGCGGCTGGCGGCCACCCAGCTCCTGGCCCCCGCGTGAGGGGTGGGTCAGTCCGCGCTGAGGGGAATCCGCAGCCGCACCCGGTAGCCGCCCTCCGCGGTCGGGCCCGCCTCCAGGGTGCCGTGCAGGATCTCGGCCCGTTCCCGCAGACCGACCAAGCCCTGCTGCGAACCGGGCAGGGTCAGGGAAGGACGGGTGGCCGCCGTGTTGGTGACGGTCACTCCGACATCGTCGCCGTCGTGCCACAGCTCGACGCGTGCCGTGGCGCCGGGGGCGTGCTTGCGGACGTTGGTCAGCGCCTCCTGGACCGTGCGGTAGAGGGCGCGTTGGGTGGGTGTGCCCACGGCGGACGGAAGTTCGCCGGAGAGCTCCGCGTGCGTGCCGCTCGACTCCACCAGTTTGCGCAGGTCGGCCAGAGTGGGCTGAGGCGTCAGCTCGGTGGCGTGGCCGCCGGCGGCGCGCAGCAGGGTGACCATGGTGCGCAGTTCGTCGAGGGTGGTGACGCTCAGCGAACGGATCGTGCGGGCGGCCTCCTTGGCGTCCGCGTCCTTGGTGGCGACTTGGAGGGCTCCGGCCCGTACGGCGATCAGGCTGACCTGGTGGGAGACCACGTCGTGCATCTCGCGGGCCAGTTGGGCGCGTTCGCGGGCGAGCACGGCCTGGGCGTGCAGGGTCCGCTCGTGCTCCCTGGCCTCCTCGATCTCGGTCAGCCGCCGCGCCAGGTCCCGTTGCGCCTGGAGGAGCTGGCCGAAGAGGACCGGGGCGGCGCTGGTCGCCAGGCCGTACACGAAGAAGACCAGGGTCATGGTCCGGTCGACCTCGGCCAGGGGCCAGGGCGTACTGCTCGCGACGGCCGACAGGGCGACGCACACCGCGAGGAGACGACGGTTGCGGGAGCGTTCGGCCAGCGTGAACAGCGCCACGAGCACGGCGACGGCGACGTCCTGCATCAGCGCGATGGGCAGGGTGAGCAGGAAGACGCCGAGCGGGAACCGGCGCCGGAAGGCCAACGCGGCACAGCCGACCGCGCCCAGCGCGACACCGAGGCGCGTGTGCTCCCACATGTTCAGCCACACGTCCACGCCCGCCAACGCAGCCAGGACGACGTCGATGACCGGCGTGGGAACCCGCCGCCACACGGCACGTGCACGGCTCATCGGCCGGCCCTCGACCGCGGGTGCTCGTCGAGCAGTCCGGCCCGCTGCGCGAGCAGCGCGGCCCGCACCCGGCTCGTCACCCGCAGCTTCGTGAGGATCGCGCTGACGTGGTCCTTCACCGTGCCGGCGCCCAGGTGGAGGCGTGCCCCGATGTCGGCGTTCGACAGGCCCTCCGCCACCAGGACGAGGACGTCGCGCTCCCGCGCGGTGAGCAGCCGGACGCGGGCTGCCTCCTCGTCGACGGCCGCCTCGGTGCCGGGGTGACTGTGCAGCAGGCTCCGCGACGCCTTGGGGGAGAGCACCACACCGCCCGCCGCCAGGGTGCGCACCAGGTGGGCGAGCTGCTCCGGCTCGGTGTCCTTGAGGAGGAATCCGGCCGCGCCCGAGTTCAGCGCGGTCAGGATGTACTCGTCGGCGTCGAACGTCGTCAGCATCGCCACCACCGGAGCGTCCGGCCGCGCCCGCAGCTCTCGCAGAACGGTGAGTCCGTCGACGTCCGGCATCCGGATGTCCAGCAGCACCACGTCGGGCCGCTCCCGACGGACGGTCTCCACGGCCTCGCCGCCGCTCGCGGTCGCGACGACCTCGATGTCCTCGGACGCGCCCAGAATGAGTTCGAAGCCAGAGCGGACCAGTGCCTCGTCGTCCACCACCACTACCCGGATCACGTGCTCCGCCTCACCTTCGTCCATGCCGTCCGGCCCATGCCGTCTCGACCCTAGAGCCCCGCAGAGCCCCAGTGGCCCGGCGGGCGGCAGCTCCAGCCACACGGCGGGGTGGCACCCACCATTCGGCAGGGACACCGCAGGCTTGTGCCGGATGGTCCATGATCGGCTCCGGTCTGGAACGACGGTCCTCAGCTGCGAGGTTCGGTGCCGGGGGCGGCGCCCACCGCCCCACGCCGGACCTTTCCCATGGAGTTCTTCGGCAGCGCGGAGACGAAGTCGACCGCGGTGGGGACCTGGTGGGGGAGGAGACGGGCGCGGCAGTGGGACGTCAGTTCCGCCGCGGGCAGGGGAGCCAGGGTGACGACCGTGGCCCGGACGCGTTCGCCGGTGTCGCCCGTCTCCTCGCCCCAGACCACCGCTTCGGCGACCGACGGGTGGGCGAGGAGGGCCTGCTCCACCTCAAGGGGGTTGACCTTCTTGCCGCCCACGTTGATGAAGGAGTCCTTGCGGCCGACCAGGTGCAGGTGGCCCTCCGGGTCGAGACGGGCCACGTCGCCGGTGGCGTACCAGCCGTCGCGAAAGGCCCGCCGGGTGGCCTCGGGGTGGCCGAGGTAGTGCGTGAACATCGCCGGAGTGCGGACCAGCAGCGCCCCCTCCTCGCCCGTCGGTACCTCCTGCCCTCGTTCGTCGACGACACGGACCTGTACGCCGGGCAGGGGACGGCCCACCCCGCGGTCCGCGCCGGGCCCGTCCCCGGGCCGGTGCGCGGCGATGACTCCGGCCTCCGTACAGCCGTAGACCTGCTGGACCTCCAGTCCGAGTCGCTCCCGGGCCCGCTGTGCCACGGCCGGCGGCAGGGCGGCCCCCGAGGAGAGGCACAGCCGCAGGGTGCGCGGCGGCCGCGCGGGACGGGAGCCGGCGGCCGCGCGTGTCGTCAGGTCGTAGACCATGGGCGCGGCGACCAGCACCGTGCAGGCGTGCTCGTCCAGGGCGCTCAGGAGCCGTGCAGGGGTGAAGCGGCCGAGGAGAACGAGCTGTGCCCCGGCCCGCAGCGCGGTGACCAGTCCGGCGACCATGCCGAAGGAGTGCAGCAGCGGGACGGCGGCCAGGACGCGGTCGTCCCCGGTGACGCCGTAGGCGCGCGTGTAGATCTCGCCGCCGTTGACGAGGTTGCGCTGCGTGTGGACGACCGCCTTGGGCTCCCCGGTCGAGCCCGAGGTGTACTGGTACAGGAAAGGGGCGTCGGGTGCGGCGGTCTGTGGTTCGTCGTCGGCGGGCTCCGGGGTGGACCGCTGCCGTGCCGGCCGGTGCGCGGTGCCGTCCGGGGTGTCCACGGGGACGAGGACGCAGTCGTCGAGCGGGTCCTGTGTCTCGCCGCCGTCCGGCGCGTCCTGTTTTCCGTCGTCGCGGAGCGCGTGGAGTCTCGCCTCGTGTGCCGCGACGAACAGGTGGCCCGTCGCGGCCCGCAGGGCGGCCAGTTGGGGCCGGGTCGTGCCGGGTTCGAGGGGGACCAGGCGTGCCCCGAGGCGCGCGGCGGCGAGGAAGGCGATGACGCATTCCGGGGTGTTCTCCAGGAGCAGCGCCGCCGTGCCGTGCGGAGTGAGGCCGAGGGAGTGCCAGCGGCGCGCGGTGGCCCGCACCCTCGCCTGTACATCCCCGTAGGTGAGGACCTGGTCGCCGCAGCGCACCGCGATGGCGCCCGGGCGGGCGCGGGACGCGCTGTCGAGCAGGTCGTGCAGGGTCGCGGGAACGGGTGCCGTCCCGGTACCGGACGTGGTGGCCATCGCTCACGCCCTCCTCTCGGCGGCGGACAGCAGACGCGGTTCGTCGGCGGGGTCGCCGTCGGGACGCTGGTGGCGGAAGTACCGGTCGTACAGGCGGCGGTAGGCCCCGTCACGGGCCAGCAGGGTCGTGTGGTCGCCTTCCTCGATGATCCGTCCCTCGTCGACCACGACGATCGTGTCGGCCTTGCGGACGGTGGGCAGCCGGTGGGCGACGACGATGGTGGTGCGCTCCTTGGCGAGGGCGTCGAGGCCCTCCTGGATCTGTGCCTCCGTCAGGGGGTCGATGCTCGCCGTGGCCTCGTCGAGGATCAGCACCGGCGCGTCCTGGAGGAAGACGCGGGCGAGGGCGACGATCTGCCGCTGGCCGGTGGACAGGTTGCGGCCGCCCTCGTCGGTGGGGGTGTCCAGGCCCTGCGGAAGCTGGGCCAGCCAGTCGCCGTCCGCCACCGCGCGTGCGGCGGCCTCGACATCGTCGCGGGTGGCGCCCGGCCGCCCGCGGGCGATGTTGTCCGCGACCGTCCCGGAGAAGAGGAACGGGGTCTGCGTCACCACACCGAGGCAGCGCCGGTACTGCTCCAGGTCCAGGGCGCGTACGTCCTGCCCGTCGACCTCGATGCTTCCCTCCTGGAACTCGTACGCGCGCGTGATCAGCCGCACCAGGCTGGACTTGCCGGCGCCGGTGTGGCCGACGAGCGCCACCGTGCGGCCCGCCGGCACGGTCAGGTTCACCCCCTTGAGGACGGGGTGCCGGGCGTCGTAGCCGAAGCGGACGTCGCGCAGCCTGATCTCGCCGCGCAGGCGCGGGACGGGGAGGCGGTCGCGCTGACGCACCGCGGGCTCGCGGTCGACGAGTGCGAAGACCCGTTCCCCGGCGGCCAGGCCCTGCTGGAGCTGGCTCCAGAAGGAGGCGATGCTGGTGAGCGGCGACCAGAACAGGGCCAGCGCCTCCAGGAACAGCACCCACTGGCCCGCCGACACGCTGCCGGAGTCCACGCCGTGGCCGCCCACCAGGACCACGGCGACCGTGCCCAGCCCGGTCAGCGAGATCAGCAGCGGGAAGATGCCGCTGAACATGCGGTTCAGTCGCACGCTCGCCCGGAACCAGCGGTGGTTGACCTCGTCGAGTCCGGCTTGCGCGGCCTGCTGATGGCTGTGGTTGCGTGCCACGGCGATGCCGCGCAGGGTCTCCTGCACGTAGCCGTTGACCTCGGCCAGTGCCTCCTGCTGCCGCAGCGAGGCGCTGCGCGCGGCGCGCCGGAAGGCGAGGCTGACGGCGACGACGACCGCGGCGACGAGGGTCGTCACCAGGGCCAGCGGCACGTTGATCAGGAACAGCGCGGTCAGCAGGATGACGATCATCAG
Organism: Streptomyces olindensis; assembly: GCF_040645895.1. Lineage (NCBI taxonomy): Bacteria > Bacillati > Actinomycetota > Actinomycetes > Kitasatosporales > Streptomycetaceae > Streptomyces > Streptomyces olindensis. The sequence goes on from NZ_JBEYZD010000041.1 coordinate 74,067, forward strand.
GACCTGGCCGAGCAGGCTGAGCACCAGACTGATCAGCGTCGCGAACGCCTGTGTGTCGTTGGTGATCCGGCTGACCACCACACCGGTGGCGTGGGTGTCGTGGAAGGTCATGTCCTGTCGCATGGCCGCCTCGAACACGCGTCGGCGCAGGCTGAGGACGACGTCGCTGACCAGGGTTCCGGCCATCCGCTCCTGGAGATACGTGAACAGCCAGGCGATCGTGCCCGAGGCGAGGATGGCCGTCACCAGCCAGGCCAGCCGGCCGTCGCCGTCGTCGCTCAGGGCGGAGTCGACGGTTCTGGCCAGCAACAGCGGTACGGCGCTGCCCGCTGTCGCGGCGACGACCACGGCGACGGCCACGAACGCCACCGTGCCGCTCCTGCCGCGGAAGTAGGGGGCGATACGGCGGGTCAGCTCGCGGTCGCGGTAGCGGCGGTCGTAGCCGTCCGGCTCGATGCCCTCCAGCAAGTGCGCCATCAGTGGCTCTCCTCCTTGGCGTCCACGGTGCGCGGGCCGGCCGCGGCGGGCCCGTCCAGGTAGGGCGCGAAGATCCGGCGGTAGAACGAGCAGTCCCGCAGGAGCTGTTCGTGGCTGCCCTGGCCGACGATCCGGCCGGCGTCCAGGACGAGGATGTGGTCCGCGGCCCGGATGCGGGACAGCCTGGGTGTGACGAGGAACGTGGTGCGCCCGGCCGAGGCCTGCCGCATGGCGCGCTGCAGATCGTGCTCGGTGACGGCGTCGACGGCGCTGGTCGCGTCGTCCACGGCGAGGATCCGGGGATCGGCCACCAGCGCGCGGGCGATGGCCAGGCGCTGGCGCTGTCCGCCGGACAGGGTGACACCGCGTTCGCCGAGGACGGTGTCGTAGCCCCGCTCGGTCGCCGTGATGAAGTCGTGGGCCTGGGCGGTACGGGCCGCGGCCTCCAGCCCGGCCCGGTCGGCGCCGCTCTCCGCGCCGAGCGCGAGGTTCTCGGCGATGGTGCGGGAGAACAGCACCACGTCCTGCTCGACGACCGCGATCTGCGAGCGCAGCGACCCGGTGTCCCATTCCGTGGTGGCGACCCCGTCGATCAACACGCGTCCCTCGTCAGGGGCGTAGGTGCGGTTCAGCAGGTGCAGCAGCGTGGACTTGCCGCTGCCGGTGGCGCCGACGACGGCCACGGTGCTGCCGGGAGCGACCCGGAACGACACGTCGGACAGCACCGGCTTGCCGGGTTCGTAACCGAAGGTGACGTGCTCCATGGCGACCTCGCCGGTGAGCGGCGCGGTGTGCCGGCCGCCCTGCTCGTCCTCGTCGTCCGGATCGTCGACGACCTCTTTGACGCGCTGGGCTCCGGCCATGCCGAGGTAGATGAGCCCGATGCTGAAGGAGGCGAGTTGGGTGGGCGCCCGCAGGGTGCCCATCAGCCCGAGTACGGCGACGAGTTCGCCGATGCTCAGGGAACCGCCGCGCAGCAGGACCACGGCGTGCACCAGGGCGCCCGCCGTGGCCAGGGTCAGCAGGAGCGGGGGCAGGGACAGCGCCTGGGTGCGGATCTGGCGCACGGAGGCGTCGCGGTAGGCCGTGGCCAGTTCGGTGAACCGGGCGCGCTCCTGGTCGACGCCGCCGGTCGACTCGACCACCTCGACCCCGGCGACGCTCTCGGTGGCCTGGGCCGTCATGTCGCCGAAGCGCTCTCGGGCCAGGTCCGACACGGGCTCCAGGCGCCGCCCGTGCTCGGCGAGGGCCACCGCGAACAACAGGACGAAGAGGACCGGGGACAACAGCAGCCGCGGATCCACCAGGGCGATGAAGATGATCGGCATCAGCACGTTGAGGGCCAGGTCGACCGCCATGTCGAAGCCGGGCGACACCATCAGGTTCAGGGACTCCGCGTCACCGGTGGCACGGGCGGACAGGTCGCCGACCCGCCGCCGGTTGAAGTAGCCCTGGCTCTTGCGGAGCAGACTGGCGAAGACCCGGGCGCGCGCCTGGCGTTCCAGCCCGCTGGCGAAGGTCTCCAGGCAGTAGGTGGCCACGATGCCGCCCACCGCCCGGACGACCACCAGCGCCAGCAGACCGGCGACGATGGCGTGAAAGGCGCCGAAGTCGGGCGCGGTGCCGCTGTGGTCGAGGACCGCGTCGAAGGCCAGGCCGACGACCAGGGGGATCGCCGCGTTCAGCGACTGCCACACGAGACTGCCCAGCAGATGGAGGGCGATGTACGGCCGGAACGGCCGCATCTGCGCCAGCAGCCAGCGGGGCACGCTGTCGTGCGCGCGGGCACCGGAAGCGGCGCCGTCCGGGCCCGCCGTGTCGGCCGGATCCTTCCCCACGGGGACGGTCTCGGCGGTCATCGGCACTCCTTCTCTGGGGTCGGCGGCCGGGCCACATCCGGAACCGGCCCGGTCCGGAAAAAGCGTCGGCCCATGGTTTTCGGCCATCGTTTCTCGTATTTTGCGGCTCCCGGCGCGCAGGGTTTTTCAACCCGCTCAGAAAATGTCACAGGGGCGTCGACGGGTGCCACGGGAAGCGGTCGCTGCTCTCCGCTGCGTTCTGCGGGCATGCCGCGTGCCGGACCTCCGAACAAAGCGCCGGTCCACGGGCCGAGGCCGGTGGGTGATCATCCGGCGTGTGGTGGGGTGGCGTGGCCGGGATGACGACGCACCTGGTGGGACGGGTATCGCCCCTGCTCGGATGGTGTCTCGGTGGCGTTCTGGGTCGGGGTTCGGGCTGCGGCATGGGGCTTTCCCGCGCCAGTGCAATGGAGTGCGGGCTTGCCGTGGCATGGAAGCTACTTGTTTTTCGAGAAAAACGAAAGCCTGCCTCTGAGGCATGAAAATCCGGCGAGTAGGTGAAAATTAAACAGTGAGTGGATTGGGTGCGCGGCGGGCATTGTCGAGGCGAGTCGGCCGTTCCGGCGGACCCGTGCGGAATGGTTGATCCGGAACGATTCGTCTGGGTACCGTGAGCGTCGTTGTTGAGCATGAGTCGCTATTGCGTATCCATGGCAACTCGGCCTTGTTGTCGGCCGGAACGGGGGCAGTGCGTTCTCCGGGGGCCAGAGGCGCATGGCGGCAGTGAGGAGGAGTACGAGTGAGCCAGACGCTGTGCCACCCCCCCTGTCAAGGAGACCAGCTCGTGGTGACCACTCTTGTGCGCAACGGAATCCTGCGGCTCGGGCTGCGAGCCGTGCTGTCGGGCGCCCCTTCGGTGGGCGAGGTCAGACACTGCGGTGACTGGAAGGAGGTGGAGGACGCCCTGGGCGCGGGGCGCGTCGATGTCCTGTTCCTGCACGAGGACGACTACGTCCGCGATCGTGGGGTGCTCGCCGACGACCGGCGCCGACGACCGAAGTTACTGCTGTTACTCAGCAGTACCGACGTGCGCGAGGAAATTCTCGCCGGGCCCTCGGTTCCCGACGGGTTCCTGGTGGAGGACGAGTTGACCGCCTCCGCGGTCGAGGACGCACTCCAGCGGACGTTGGCGGGGGAGGTGCCCATGCCCACCTCCGTCACCAGAGGACTGCTGCACCGCGTCCGTGAGTCGGGACAGCACCGGCAGCGCGAGGTCTCCCTGACCGCCCGCGAGAACGAGGTGCTGCTCCTGCTCGCCGAGGGGATGAGCAACAAGCAGATCGCCCGGCGCCTCGGCATATCCAGCCATGGCGTCAAGCGGATCGTCGCCAGCCTGTTGCTGAAGCTGGGCGCACCCAATCGGACCGCCGCCGTGGTGACGGCCATACAGAACGGTCTCATCACCTGCTAGCCGGCCTCACCGGTCGGGCGGACGTCCCGCCACGCGCCCGGTCACCGCGCCCGCCGACTTGGGCTTGCCCACGCGCGCGGCCTTCTCCTCGGCCTCGTGCTCGCGCTCCTCCTCCTCTTC
>NZ_JBEYZD010000042.1:0-77509 GCF_040645895.1 Streptomyces olindensis
GCGAACACCCGAGTACAACCAGTACGCGGGCGTCCGCCCGGCACGCCGAGAGCACGCACCGAACGCCGCAGGGCCCGCCCTCCGGGCGAACGACGGGACTTTGCGGACACCCCCTAGGCCGGGGCGATGAGTTTCGCGTCGCAGACCGGTCTGCAATGCCGGATCGGATGTTCTGATCGCCTGTGCGAGGAAGCGGAGTGAGTCCCATGCGTATCGTCGTCACCGAGTTCATCAGCCTGGACGGTGTCGTGCAGGCCCCGGGCGGGCCGCAGGAGGACACCGACGGCGGCTTCGCGCACGGCGGATGGTCGCACCCGTACTTCGACGAGGAGGTGCTGGGCGGCGCCTTCGACGCGGGGCTCGCCAGAGCCGAGGCGCTGCTGTTCGGGCGGCGGACGTGGCAGACCATGGCGGCGGCCTGGCCCGAGCGGGCCGGGGACCGGTTCGCGGACCGGATGAACTCGCTGAAGAAGTACGTCGTGTCCAGCACGCTCGGCGAGGCCGACCTCACCTGGAACAACACCGAGCTCATCCCCGGCGACCAGGCCGTCGCCCGCATCCGGGAGCTGCGCGGCAGCGAGGGCGGCGACCTCGCGATGATGGGCAGCCCGACGCTCGTGCGGACGCTGCTGTCCGAGGGCCTGGTCGACGAGCTCCAGCTCGTCGTCATGCCGGTGCTCCTCGGCGGCGGCAAGACGATCTTCCCCGGGGACGGGGCGAAGCACCCGATGGAGCTGGTCTCCACCACCACCGCGAAGACCGGCGCGCAGGTGTGCGTGTACCGACCGGCCACCCCCGAGGGCTAGCCCCGGCGTCCTGGGCGGCCTAGGCTCACCCCCATCGGAACCTCTGACTGAGTCAAAGATCGCGGTGGTGGTGGTCGTGACCGTCCAGGACATCCGCTCCTTCAACCGCTTCTACACGAACGTCATCGGCGCCCTCGACTACGGCCGCCGGCTCTACGCCCCCTACACCCTCACCGAGTCCCGGGTGATCTACGAGCTGGCCCACGCGCCGCGCACGGACGCCGCCGACCTGCGGGCCCAGCTGCACCTGGACGCCGGATACCTGAGCCGCATCCTGAACCGGTTCGAGCAGGACGGGCTGGTCGAGCGCGGCCCGTCCGAGACGGATCCGCGCCGCCGCCGCATCACGCTCACCGCGCGCGGCCGGGAGGCCGCCGCGCTCCTCGACGAGCGGGCGCGCGAGTCGGTCGGGGAGCTGCTGGACACGGTGCCGGCGGCGGACCGGCCGCGGCTGGCGGAGGCGATGGGGACCGTCCGGGCGATCCTCGGCGGCGGCCGGGCCCCGCGCCCCGAGGACGTGGTGCTGCGCGAGCCGGCCCCCGGCGACCTGGGCTGGATCGTGCAGCGCAACGCCGCGCTGTACGCCGGCGAGTACGGCTGGAACGCCGACTACGAGGGGCTGGTCGCGAGAATCGTCGCCGACTACGCCGAGGACCACGACCCCCACCGGGAGCGGACCTGGATCGCCGAGCTGGACGGGCGGCCGGTCGGGTGCGTGATGTGCGTGCGGGACGAGGCGCCCGGGGCCGCGCGCCTGCGCCTGCTGCTCGTCGAGCCGGACGCGCGCGGGCTCGGCATCGGCGACCGGCTGGTGAGGTCCGTCGTCGACTTCGCCCGCGAGGCCGGCTACCGCGAGGTCGTCCTGTGGACCAACGACGTCCTCACCGCGGCCCGCCGCATCTACCGACGCCACGGCTTCGTCCTGGTCGCCGAGAAACCGCACCGCTCCTTCGGCCGGGACCTGACCGGCCAGGACTGGCGACTGGATCTTCACGCAACACCCGAGCGACGAAGGGGAGTCGCGGGCGGGGGTGCCGGGTAGGGTCCGTCCACATGAAGCTGGCGTTCTCCACCCTCGGTGTCCCCGGCCTGCCCCTGCCCGACGTGCTGCGGCTCGCCAGTACGCACGGCTATCACGGCGTCGAACTGCGCACCCACCCCGAGGAGCCCGTCCACACCGGCCTCGATCCGGCCCAGCGGGCCGAGGTGGCGGCCGAGTTCAAGGGGGCGGGTGTCGAGATCCTGGGCCTCGCGGGGTACGCGCGGGTCGCCGCGCCGGGCGACGACGAACCCGTCCTGGCCGAGATCCGCGCCCTCCTCGACCTGGCCCACGACCTCGGCGCCCCGTACGTCCGGGTCTTCCCCGGCGGCGACCCGGACACGCAGAGCCCGGAGGAGGCGGACGCGACGGCCGCCCGCCGTCTGGGCACGGCCGCCGAGTACGCGACCGACCGCGACGTGCGCGTCCTGCTGGAAACCCACGACTCGCACCGCACCGCCGCCGACGCCATGCGCGTCCTCGGGCTCGTCGGCCACCGCCAGGTGGGCGCGCTCTGGGACGTCATGCACACCTGGCTGGGCGGCGAGCAGCCCTCGGAGACGTACGCGGCCCTCTCCCCCCACCTCGGCTACGTCCAGGTCAAGGACATCGCCTCCGCCGACGACACGACCCCGCTGCCCCTGGGCGAGGGCGTCCTGCCCCTGGCCGAGTGCGTGGAGATCCTCTCCCGGCACGGCTGGGACGGCTGGCTGTGCTGGGAGTACGAGAAGCGCTGGTACGAGGACGCGGCGCCGCTGCCCGAGCTGCTGGGGCCGGGGCGGGAGCACCTGAGCAGGCTCCTGAACGACTCGGCGTGATGCGCAGTCACCTCATCTCCCGGTCAGTCTGATATCGCCGTCAACAGTTGAATACGAAAAGGAAGTTTGCGGCTCAAGTGGGCAATTCGGGCGTCAAAGTCTAGGCTGGAAAGAGAAGTTGGGATGTGAACACCGCGTTTGAAAGGGGGTGCTCGACATGCGTGCGTACGAGCGTCCGACGCTGACTGCGGTCGGCACTTTCCGCGCCACCGGCCTCGGCACGAACAGAGGGCCCGAACGGCTCATCCGTCTGAGGTTCAGCCTGTGACGCGTCGGTTGTTCCCCTAGGGGAACGGGCCCGGGAGCAAGGAGGGCGTCCACGTGGACCGTTTCGCCGACCCCGACGCGCTCCCGGGCTGGTTCGTCGCCCTGCCGGACCGCACCGAAGCCGCCCCCGTCGGCGCCGCGCTGCGCCGTTGGGCCGTGCGGGAGGTCAGCCATTCCTCGGGGCGGCCCTGGCTGCTCGGCCGCTGGGACGACGGGGCCATGACCGTCGGCGCGGCCGGGGCCTCCCGCGTGGCGTTGCTCGGTGAGCACGCCGCCACCGGCGCGGAACTGAGCGCGGTCGCCGGGCGGCTGCGCACCGCCGCCGACTGCGGAAAGGCGATCGGCTCGTTCGCCGGGAGTTTCCATCTGGCCGCTTCCGCCGGCGGATGTGTCAGGGTCCAGGGAAGCGTCACCGGGCTGCGGCCCGTTTTCCATGCCCGCGTCGGTGACGTGGCGGTGGCCGGCGATCGGGCCGACGTCCTCGCCCGGCTGCTCGACGCGCCGGTGGACGAGCGGCTCCTCGCGGTCCGTCTGCTGAACTCGTTCGCGCTGCACCCGGTGGCGGGCCTGCCCGTGTGGCAGGGCGTCGCGGTGTTGCCGGGCGGCCATTGCCTGCTGCTCGACCGGGACGGCCGGGAGCGGCAGGTCCGGTGGTGGAGCCCGCCCGAGCCGGTCGTGCCGATGGCCGAGGGCGCCGCGAGGCTGCGGGAGGAGTTGGGTGCCGCCGTGGCGGCCCGGGTCCGGGGTCGTGAGCTGGTGAGCTGCGATCTGGGCGGGCTGGACTCCACCTCCGTGTGCGCCCTGGCGGCCGGCGGGAGCGCGCGGGTCGTCGCCTACACCGCCGACGGCCGGGATCCCATGTCCGACGACGTGACCTGGGCCCGCCGTACCGTGGCCGGGCTGGACGGCGTCGAGCACCACGTCTTCGCCGGGGACGAGGTGCCGTTGGTCTACGACGGGCTGGACGAGGCGGACGACCTGTTCGACGAGCCGTGCCCGGCCGTCGTCCACCGCGGCGGATGGCTGGTGATCCCGCGGTCCGCCGCGGCGCGTGGCTCCCGGCTGCATCTGACCGGCTTCGGCGGGGACGAGCTGCTCGCCGGTTCGCCGGCGCATCTGCACGCGCTGCTGCGCAGCCGCCCGCGCGTGGCCTGGCAGCGGGTGCGCGGGTTCGCCGCCCAGCGCCCGTGGTCGTACCGGCAGACGCTGCGGCAGCTGCGGGACGGCAGCCCCTACCGGGCCTGGCTCGCGCGGGTCGCCGAGCAGCTCACCGCCGTACCGCCCCCGGAGGACACCCCGACCCTGGACTGGGGCATGCCGCCGCGGCTGCCGCCGTGGGCGACGCCGGACGCCGTCGCGGCCGTGCGGGACGTGATCCGCGACGCGGCCCGGACGGCGCGCCCGCTGGCCCCGACGCGCGGGCAGCACGTCGAGCTGGAGGCGATGCGGAGCACCTCCCGGATGGTCCGGCAGCTGGGGCAGATGGCCGCCCGGTTCGGGGTGGGCCTCGCCGCCCCGTACTACGACGACCGGGTCGTCGAGGCGGGCCTGGCGGTGCGGCCGCAGGACCGGGTCACGCCCTGGCGGTACAAGCCGCTGATCGTCGAGGCCATGCGGGGCGTGGTGCCCGAGGAGAGCCTGTCCCGCCACACCAAGGACGAGGGCTCGCACGACGTGGAGGCCGGGCTGCGGGAGAACCGGGCCGGGCTGCTCGACCTGTGCGAGGACTCGCGGCTGGCCCGGCTGGGCCTGGTCGACGCCGACGCCCTGCGCGAGGTGTGCCGCCGTCCGCTGCCCCCGTCGCTGCAGTTCGACGCCCTGTACCAGACGGTGGCGTGCGAGCTCTGGCTGCGCACGCTGCAGGGCGCCGCCGCCGTACCGTCCTGAAGTCCCGAGGAGACGTCATGACGCTCAAGCTGCGTGCGGGTGTGTTCACCGCCGAGACCGAGTACGGGATCGCGCTGCTGGACGAGGACCGCGACCAGTACTGGACCCTCAATCCCACCGGCGCCGTCGTCGTCCGGGCCCTGCTGGACGGCAAGGGCGCCGCGGAGGCCGTGCGGGAGCTCACCGCCGAGTACGAGGTGGACGCCGACAGCGCCGGGCGGGACGTCCGGGAGCTGATCGGGGACCTGCGGGCGGCGGGCCTGGTGGAGGAGGACACCCGGCGTGACGTGCGCGGGCGGTCGTCATGAGCTCGCCGGAGGTCGTCGCGCACGCTCCGCGCTCGGTGCCGCCGGGCCGGCGGCTGACGGTGCGGCTGGTGGTGGCCGTCGCGCGGCTGTTGGCCACCCGGCGGCCCCGGCGCATCCGGACGGTGCTGGAGCGGCTCAGCCGGGGTGCGCGCCCGGCCACCGTCGAGCAGACGCGGTCGGCCCGGGACGCCGTGGTCGCCGTCAGCCTGGCGTGCGCGGGGCGGGAGGGCTGCCTGCCCCGCTCCCTGGCCACGGCCCTGCTGTGCCGCCTGCACGGCCGCTGGCCCACCTGGTGCGTGGGCGCCCGGCGCCTGCCGCCCTTCGGCGCGCACGCCTGGGTGGAGGCGGAGGGGGTGCCGGTGGGCGAGGAGTACCCGCCCGGTTACTTCCGGCCGCTGTTCACGGTGGCGTGCGGGGAGGACGGGCACCGGGGTGGGGCGGCTGTGGGTGCCGGGCGTGACGCGGACGCCCGACGCGACGCGGACGCCGGGTCCCGTCGGCCGTGACTGCCGGACGCCGGAGCGACGCCGCCGGTGGCCGGGTGGGCCCCCGGGACGTCCTGCGGCTGCTGCGCGGGCACCGCAGGCGGGTCGCCCTCGCCGTGCTGCTGACGCTGGGCGCGACGGGCCTCGGTCTCGCGCAGCCGCTGCTGGTGCGGCGGGTCATCGAGTCGGCCGCGGCCGGGAGCACGATCGGGCCGGTCGTGGGCCTGCTCGTGGTGTTCTTCCTGGCGCAGGCCCTGGTGCAGGGCCTCGCCCAGTACGTCCTGGCCCGCACCGGCGAGGGCGTCGTGCTGGGCGTCCGGCTCGGCCTGATCCGGCATGTGCTGCGGCTGCCCATGGCCTCCTACGACCGGCACCGCGTCGGCGACCTCATCTCCCGCGTCAGCACCGACAGCACCACGCTGCGGCTGCTGGTCGCCGAGGGGTTCACGGACGCGGTGACGGGCGGCATCGGACTGGCCGGGGTCGTGGCGCTGATGATCTGGCTGGACTGGGCGATGTTCCTGGTCGTGCTGGCCGTGGTGACCCTGGGCACGCTCCTGGTCGGCTCGGTGCTGCGCGGCATCGCGTCGGCGTCGCTGGCCACGCAGCGGGCCACGGGCGCGATGACCGCCGACCTGGAGCGGGCGCTCGGCGCCATCCGCACGGTCCGGGCCAGCCGCGCCGAGCAGCGCGAGTCGGAGCGCATCGGCAGCGGGGCCAGGTCGGCGTACGCGGGCAGCGTGCGGATGGCGAAGCTGGACGCGGTGGTGGCCCCGGCCGTCGAGCTCGCCGTGAAGGGGTCGTTCATCGTCGTGCTGCTGATCGGCGGACTGCGGGTCGCCGACCGGCAGGGATCGCTGGCGGACCTGGCCGCCTTCCTGCTGTACATGATCTACCTGGTGGGTCCGATCGGGACCGTGTTCCAGTCCGTCAGCACCATGCAGCAGGGCGTGGGCGCCTACCGGCGGATCACCGAGGTGCTGTCGCTGCCCACCGAGCGGGACACGGCGCCCCGGCGCCCGGCGCCCGGCCCCGACGGTGCCGCCCGGCCTCCCCTGCTGGCGTTCCGGGACGTCTGGTTCGGCTACGAACCGGCCCGGCCCGTCCTGCGCGGGGTGTCCTTCGAGGTGCCCGAGCACGCCCATGTCGCCCTGATCGGCAGCTCCGGCGTCGGGAAGTCCACCGTCTTCGCGCTCGTCGAGCGGTTCTACGACCCCGACCGCGGGCGGATCGAGTTCGACGGCCGGGACGTACGGGCGGTGGGCCGCGCGGCGCACCGGGCCCGGGTCGGTCTCGTGGAGCAGCAGGCGCCGGTGCTCTACGGCACGCTGCGCGAGAACCTGACGTACGCCGTGCCCGACGCCCCGCCCGAGGAGGTGGAGCGGGTCGTCCGCATGGTGCACCTCACGGATCTGGTGGCGCGGCTGCCGCGCGGCCTGGACACCGACGCCGGGGAGCACGGCACGGCGCTGTCCGGCGGGGAGCGCCAGCGGATCGCCATCGCCAGGTCCCTGCTGGCCCGGCCCCGGCTGCTGCTGCTGGACGAGCCGACCGCGCACCTGGACGCCGTCAGCGAGGCGGCGCTGCGCCGGTCGATCCGCGAGGCGTCGGCGGAGTGCACCCTGCTGGTGATCGCCCACCGCATGTCGACGATCCGCGCCGCGGACCTGGTCCTGGTGCTCGACGAGGGCCGCGTCGTCGCCACCGGCAGCCATGCTCACCTGGCCGCCACCAGCGAGCACTACCGTCGACTCGTCCACACCCAGCAGCCGGGGGAGGCCGACGCGTCCCGTGCGGGCGCGGGGTGATCCGTGGCCGAAAGCAGCGGCTCACACGCCCCGTTGAGCCGCCGGCGCCTCCCCCGTACCGATTTCCGTGAATCCGGGCCGAGTCGGGAACCCGGGCCGGACTCGGCCCGTCCAATCCCAGGCCGCCGGAGAGTCACCTCGGTGCGGTGTCGGCCCTCGCTGCTGGCTGCGATCGCTGACCACCCTCTCCGCCGTACCGCGGCCGGCGGCACCGCCGCCATCGGCGCGCCCCCCTCCAACCGCGCCGGTGGCGGCCCCTCGCCGGTTACTGTGCATTCCCTTGACTGGCAGAAACTTCCCGGTTATTGGTGACCTCTTGGAAGTTTCCTTCAGATTTCCTTCAGCGGATCCGAGCGCGATCCGAGCGGATCACCTCCGGAAGGAGCCCACGTGCACGACACCGGCACGGGAAGCACGGGAAACACGGAAAGCACGGAAAGCACGGAAAGCACGGGAAACACCGCACAGCCCTCCAGACGGACCGTCCTCGCCGCCGGCGCGGGCGTCACCGCCGCCCTCGCGGCCGCCGGGCCCGCGTTCGCCGCCGACGCCCCGGACGACCGCCGGCTCCACGCCCTCGTCTCCCGCATGACGCTGGAGGAGAAGGTCGGACAGCTCTTCGTGATGCGGGTCTACGGCCACTCCGCCACCGCCCCCGACCAGGCCGACATCGACGCCAACCTCAAGGAGATCGGGGTCCGTACGGCCGCCGAACTGGTCGCGAAGTACCGGGTCGGCGGCATCATCTACTTCGCCTGGGCGCACAACACCCGCGAGCCGCACCAGATCGCGGACCTGTCCAACGGCATCCAGCGGGCGTCCCTGGACCTGCCGCGCGGACTGCCCGTGCTGATCTCCACCGACCAGGAGCACGGGATCGTGGCCCGGGTGGGCAGGCCGGCCACGCTGTTCCCGGGCGCCATGGCCGTCGGGGCGGGCGGGTCGCGGTCGGACGCCCGGGCGCTGGGCCGGATCGCCGGTGCCGAGCTGCGGGCGATGGGGATCCGGCAGGACTACTCCCCCGTCGCCGACGTGAACGTCAACCCGGCCAACCCGGTCATCGGCGTACGGTCCTTCGGCGCCGACCCGCGGGCGGTGGCCGCGCTGGTGGCCGCCGAGGTCGCCGGGTACCAGGGCTCCGGGGTCGCCGCGACCGCCAAGCACTTCCCCGGGCACGGGGACACCAACGTCGACAGCCACACCGGCTTCCCCACCATCACGCACAGCCGGGAGCTGTGGGAGAAGCTGGACGCCCCGCCGTTCCGGGCCGCCATCGCCGCCGGCATCGACTCGATCATGACCGCGCACCTGATGGTCCCGGCCCTGGACGACTCCGGCGACCCGGCCACCCTGTCCCGCCCGATCCTCACCGGCATCCTGCGCGAGAAGCTCGGCTACGACGGTGTCGTGGTCACCGACTCCCTCGGCATGGAGGGCGTACGGACCAAGTACGGCGACGACCGGGTGCCGGTGCTCGCGCTGAAGGCGGGTGTGGACCAGCTCCTCAACCCGCCCGACCTGGACCTCGCGTGGAACGCCGTCCTGACCGCCGTGCGCGGGGGCGAGCTGACCGAGGCCCGGCTCGACGAGTCGGTGCTGCGGATCCTGCGCCTCAAGGCGAAGCTCGGGCTGTTCCGTTCGCCGTACGTCACCCGGGACGGCGTCGACCGGACCGTCGGGACCCGGGCGCATCTGACGGTGGCCGACCGGATCGCCGAGCGGACGACCACACTGCTCGTCAACGAGGGGCGGCTGCTGCCGCTGTCGCGGCGCCGGCACCCCAGGGTGCTCGTGGTCGGGGCCGACCCGGCCTCGCCGTCGGGGACGACCGGGCCGCCCACCGGAGTGCTCGCGGGCGCGCTGACCGAACTGGGCTTCACCGCCACCGCCCTGTCGACGGGCACGGCACCGTCCGCGGCGGCCATCGCCCGGGCGGTCGCGGCGGCGCGGGACGCGGACGCGGTGGTGGCCGCCACCTACAACGTCGGCGCGGGCAGCGCCCAGAAGACTCTGGTCGAGCAGCTCGCGGCGACCGGCCGGCCGGTCGTGGCGGTCGCGATCCGCAACCCGTACGACGTGGCCCACCTGCCGTCCGCCACGGCCTGCCTGGCCGCCTACTCCTGGACCGACGTCGAACTGCGGGCCGCCGCCCGGGTCGTCGCGGGGCGGGTGGAGCCGCGCGGGAGGCTGCCGGTGGCGGTGCGCCGGGCGGATGATCCGGAGCAGGTGCTGTACCCGATCGGGTACGGGCTGACGTACTAGACGTACGCCACGGACCGGGCGCACCACCCCCAAGGTGCGCAAACCGCCCCGTGAGCCTGGCGTGCGCCCACCCGGAGAGTCACGCTGGGCCAGGGCCTGTCGTTTGTGATCTGGACGGCGGGCCCTGGCAACTCGGGGGGATGGCGATGCGCGGGAGAAGTTCGGCAGGGGTGGTGTGCGGGCTGCTGGTGCTGCTCGGAGCGCTGCTGACCGGGTGCCAGAGCCCCTCGGCGGGCGTGGCGGAGGACGGCCGGCTGGGCGAGCCGGCGAGCGGGAGGGCCACCACGGTGTCACCGCCGCCGGCCCGGCCGTCCGGGTACGGGGCGGTGTTCCTCGCGGTCGACGAGTGCAGTTCGTTCGGCACCACGAGCTTCACGGAGGTGCCGTGCTCCGGGGAGCGGGCGGCGGCGCGGGTCGTGGCGCGGCACGACGGCGCGGTGCGGGACGGGCCGCGCTGCCCGGCGACCACCGACTTCGTGCTGCACATCAGCGAGCAGCGGCCCGCGTCCGACGAGGACGGCGACGGGGCGGTGCCGCAGGGCTACGCGTGCATGCGCAACCTCCAGCCGCCGCACCCGGGCGATCCGGGCGGCGGGGGCGGTCCGCGCACCATCGTCGGCGACTGCGTCTACAGCTCCGGCGACGGTCAGGTCCGCGAGGCGGCCTGCGACGGGAAGGGCGAGCAGAAGCCGGAGTACGAGGTGATCCGGGCGGTCGCCGAGCGGGCCGACTGCCCCGCCTCGACGGCCCTGTACGTACGGCTCGGCGGAGACCGGCCCGTGGGATGCGCCCGGCCGCTGTGAGCGGCCTCCGCTCTCGCCGGCCTCAGCCCATCAGCCCCCTGCGTGACAGTCGTCGCCGGGCCTCGGCCATCTGCTCACGGACGTGCTCGGGGGGCAGGTCGGCCGCCAGTCGGGCCAGTTCCTCGAAGGTCGACAGATAGGTTCCGCTGCCGCCCTCGCCCCGCAGCTCCCTCTCCCGCTCCACGAACGGCCGGACGGCCTGCCAGACCGAGACGATCCGGGTGCGCAGAACCGTGACCAGCAGGGTCTGGTCGAGCAGACCGAAGACGGCGAGGTTGGCGAACGACTGGTAGTAGTAAACGACGCTGCAGAACGCCGCCTTGGCCTCGGCCGGCAACCCGCGCACTCCGTTCTCCGGGTCGTGCTCGGCTGCCAGGCGGGTGCACAGGTAGTCGTGCTGCTCGTGGAACTCCGCGGACCGGAACTCCCTGAGCAGATCGACCAGCACCGATATGTGGTTGGCGTGCTTCGCGGTGCGGGCCTGCCGTGCGCTGAACACGATGGAGGTCACCACTGCGACGACGGCGATGGCCGTGGTCACGACGTTGAAGACGACAGAACTGTCCATCCCGTCACCGTACGGAGCATTCACCGCGGGCGCAGGGACATGCGAACCGCCCCTCGGCCCGGAGGCCGAGGGGCGGTCGAGTGCGGCGGCGTCCGGTTACGGGCGCAGCGTCATCTCGCGCTGTACGTCCCGCTTGTCGAGCTTGGCGTCGAACTTCGCCAGTGGCTTGGCCGTCTGCGGGTCGGCCTGCACCGCGCTGGGGGCGACACCGGCCCAGTCGAGGATGCGGGCGGTGGCGAGCGCCTTCTGTTCGGGCACGAGGCCCGCGACGTTGGCGCCGTGGTTCATGCCGGGGGCGGTGAAGACGTAGGAGTCCTTCGCGCCCTTGCCGAGGCGGAACGGCTCCGCGCTCCACGGGTCGTTCTGTCCGTTGACGAACAGCATGTGGCGGGCGTTGTGCCGGACCCAGGTGTCGATGTCCCGCATCGCCTGCGGCTGGAACTTCATGGGGATGTCACGCGGGACGAAGTTCCGCGGCGGCTGGTAGCCGTAGCGGATGTACTGCTTCTCGATGTGCGGGAAGCCGATCGTCGGCGCGCCGAGCTGGGTGCCGGCCTGGTAGTAGTACGGCGTGTAGGTCGACAGGCCCTGGTCGGCGTAGGCGGAGAAGCCGGCGATCGTGTCGACGGAGGCCCAGATATCGTCGTCGGTGGCGTTCTTCGCGTCGGCCGGGATCTGGTCGCAGTCGGACAGCAGGCTGTACTGCCAGAAGCCCCACACGTAGTCGAGGACGGTGGCCTCGTAGGCCTTGTCCAGGCTGCCGATGGTGGTGAAGGTGAGGCCGTTCTCCTGCGCGAAGGCCGCGTACTTCTTCTCCAGCGGCTCGCGGCGGACCAGCGCCTCGCGCTGCACGCCGTTCAGCCGGTCGCGGCACTCCTTGGTGCCGACGCGGGCGAAGAACCGGTCGTAGGCCGAGTCCTCCTTGTTCACCACGTCGTTGGGGGCGACGTAGGCGACGACGCCGTCCATGTCACGCGGGTAGAAGCGCTCGTAGTAGGTGGCGGTCATGCCGCCCTTCGAACCGCCCGTGGAGATCCACTTCTTGTCGTAGATGCCCTTCAGGGCCTTGAAGACGCGGTGCTGGTCGCTGGCGGCCTGCCAGATGTCCAGCTTGGTCCAGTCGGCCGGCTGGGGCCGGGACGGAGTGAAGAAGCGGTACTCCAGGGAGACCTGGTTGCCGTCCACGATCTGGGTCGGCTCGCTGCGGCGGGGCGTCGTGGAGACGTTGTAGCCGCTGGTGAAGAAGACCGTCGGGCGCGAGACGTCCTTGTGCAGCACGGTGATGCGCTGCTGGAACGTGCCCTTGGAGGGCCTGCGGTGGTCGACCGGCTGCGTGTAGTTCAGGACGAAGAAGCGGTAGCCCGTGTACGGCTTCTCCTCGACCAGGCTCATGCCCGGTATGGAGAGCAGCCTTTCCTTGATGTCGGTGGTGCCGTCGGTGCCGGTGGCGTCGGCGGCGGTGGCCGCTCCCGCCGTGCCCAAGGTGCCTATGAGCACCGTGAGCGCCAGCAGCCATCTGAGCGCCTTGCGCATGCGCACTCCCCTGTGAGACAGATGTGCGCCGGAAGCTAGCGGACCAACTCGCCCGAGCACCAGGGGACATAGGGAAATCCCTGTGCGCGGGCGCACTTCAGAGGGTGCCGGGGGTCAGCACAGGATCCAGCCGGAGCTGTACTTGCCCCGGCCCACCTTGCCCTTGAGCCAGACGCAGCGGCGCCCGGCGTGCACGGTCACCGGGCCCGCGTGGTAGGCGTACGTGCCCTGGTCGACGACCGGCAGGTTGCCGCGGGCCTGCACGCTCACCGACATCGTGCGCTTCACGCCGGGCTTCTTGGTGAGGGTCACGGCGCAGACGTAGCCGCCGCGCTTGTAGACGAGCACGGTCCCGGTGGAGAACGGCAGGGTGCGGACCTTGCGGCCGGGACAGTAGGCGGAGGCGGCGGCCTGCGCCTCGCCCGGCGCCGCGACCGCGAGCAGGCCGGAGGCGGTCAGCACGGCCAGGCCGAGCGCGAGCCGTCGGCGTATCGCTCCACTGTCCACTGTCGTCCTCTCGTACCGCGTCGTCCGCGACCATCGGCGTACGCGTGTACGGACGCATGACGTATGTCGGACGGTTGCACGAGCGTTACGGAAACGCGGTCCGGGGCCCGGGTCCGGGGGTCTCAGCGGGACGCGCCGACCGGCTCCTCCGGCTCGGCGGCGCCGATGAAGGTCCGCCACAGCTCCGCGTACCGGCCGCCGCGCGCGAGCAGCTCCTCGTGCGTGCCGTCCTCGGCGACCCGGCCGTGGTCCATGACGACGACCCGGTCGGCGCGGGCGGCGGTGGTGAGGCGGTGGGCGACGACGAGGGTGGTGCGGCGGCCCGCGAGGCGGTCGGTGGCCTGGTTGACCTGGGCCTCCGTGGCCAGGTCGAGCGCGGCCGTGGCCTCGTCGAGCAGCAGCACGTCCGGGTCGACCAGCTCGGCACGGGCCAGGGCGATCAGCTGGCGCTGCCCGGCGGAGAGGTTGCGGCCGCGCTCGGCGACCTCGTGGAGGTAGCCGCCCTCCAGGGTGGCGATCATGTCGTGCGCGCCGACCGCCCGGGCCGCCGCCTCCACCTCGGCGTCGGTGGCGTCGGGGCGGCCGTAGGCGATGGCGTCGCGGACGGTGCCCTGGAAGAGGTACGCCTCCTGCGGGACGACCCCCAGACGGTGCCGGTACGAGGTGAGGTCCAGGGTGCGCAGATCGGCGCCGTCGACGGTGACCCGGCCGCCGGTCGGGTCGTAGAAGCGGGCCACGAGCTTGACGAGGGTCGACTTGCCCGCGCCGGTCTCGCCGACGAACGCGACGGTCTGTCCGGCGGGGATGCGCAGGTCGACGCCGCCGAGGGCCTCCTCGTCGTCGCCGTAGGCGAAGTGCACGTCCTCGAAGGCGATCTCGCCCCGCAGGGAGAGCACCTCGCGGGGTTCGTCGGCGGACTTCGTCGACGTCGGCTCCCGGAGCAGTTCCTGGATGCGGCCCAGCGAGACGGACGCCTGCTGGTAGCCGTCGAAGACCTGGGAGAGCTGCTGCACGGGTGCGAAGAACAGGTCGATGTAGAGCAGGTAGGCCACCAGGGAGCCGATCGCCAGCGTGCCGTCGTCGACCCGGGCCCCGCCCACGATCAGCACGGCCGCGGCCGCCACCGAGGACAGGAACTGCACGAACGGGAAGTACACCGAGATCAGCCACTGGCCCCGGATGCGCGCCCGGCGGTAGCTGTCGCTGCGGTCGGCGAACCGCCGTCCGCCGTCCCGCTCGCGCCGGAAGGCCTGCACGATCCGCAGCCCGGAGACCGACTCCTGGAGGTCGGCGTTGACCACCGAGACCCGCTCACGGGCCAGCTCGTACGCCTTCACGCTCGCCCGGCGGAAGAAGAACGTCGCGATGATCAGCGGCGGCAGCGTCGCGAAGACGACCAGGGCGAGCTCGAGGTCGATCACCAGCAGGGCGATCATGATGCCGAAGAAGGTGACGACCGAGACGAAGGCGGTGACCAGGCCCGTCTGCAGGAACGTCGACAGGGCGTCGACGTCGGTCGTCATCCGGGTCATGATCCGGCCGGTCAGCTCCCGCTCGTAGTAGTCGAGCCCGAGGCGCTGGAGCTGGGCGAAGATCTTCAGGCGGAGCGAGTACAGGACCCGCTCGCCGGTGCGTCCGGTCATGCGGGTCTCACCGATCTGGGCCGCCCACTGCACGACCACGGTCAGCAGCGCGAGCAGGGACGCGGCCCACACGGCGCCGAGCGCGGCCTGGGTGACGCCCGAGTCGATGCCGTGCCGGATCAGCACCGGCAGCAGCAGGCCCATGCCCGCGTCGGTGGCGACCAGGGCGAGGCTGACCAGCAGCGGCAGCCCGAAGCCGCGCAGCAGCCGGCGCAGGCCGTAGGACTCCTCCGGCTGGACGGCCCGGGACTCGTCGATGTCGGGCACGTCGGTGGCCGGGGGCAGTGCCTCGACCTGGGCGAGGAGTTCGGGGGTGGCCGGGCTCTCGGCGAGGGCCAGGTCCTTGCGCTCGCGGTCGCCGCTCCACAGCCGCGGGGTGACGCCGCGCTCGGCGTCGAACTCCGCGTCCAGCTCGTCCCGTACGGAGGTGTCCTCCTGGGGACAGGCCGGCTGGGTGTGGCCCGGGGAGACCGCGCCCAGCTCGTCCGGGTCGGTGAGCAGACGACGGTAGAGGGCGGACCGCTCCTGGAGTTCCTCGTGGGTGCCGATGTCGGCGAGCCGGCCGCCGTCCAGGACGGCGATGCGGTCGGCGAGGTTCAGCGTGGAGCGGCGGTGGGCGATCAGCAGGGTCGTACGGCCCCGCATGACGCTCTTGAGGGCCTCGTGGATCTCGTGCTCGACGCGGGCGTCCACGGCGGAGGTGGCGTCGTCCAGGACGAGCAGGCGCGGGTCGCTGAGGATGGCGCGGGCGAGGGCGACGCGCTGGCGCTGGCCGCCGGAGAGGGTGAGGCCGTGCTCGCCGACGGTGGTGTCGTAGCCGTCGGGCAGCTCGGTGATGAACCGGTCGGCCTGGGCGGCGCGGGCGGCCTTCTCGATCTCCTCCTGGGTGGCGTCGGGGCGCCCGTAGGCGATGTTGTTGCGGACCGTGTCGGAGAAGAGGAACGAGTCCTCCGGGACCAGCCCGATCGCGGCCCGCAGCGACTCCAGGGTCAGCTCGCGCACGTCGTGGCCGCCGACCAGGACGGCACCGCGGGTGACGTCGTAGAAGCGCGGCAGGAGGAGGGAGACGGTGGACTTGCCGGAGCCGGAGGAGCCGACGACGGCGAGGGTCTCGCCGGGGCGGATCTCGAAGGAGAGGCCGTCGAGGACGGGGCTGGTCTTGCCGTGGGCGCCCTCGTAGCCGAAGGAGACGTCGTCGAACTCGACGGTCGCGGGGGCGTCCGCGGGCAGTTCCTTGGTGCCGTCGGCCAGGGACGGCTCGGTGTCGATCAGCTCCAGGACGCGCTCGGTGCCGGCGCGGGCCTGCTGGCCGACCGTGAGGACCATGGCGAGCATGCGGACCGGGCCGACGAGCTGGGCGAGGTAGGTGGAGAAGGCGACGAACGTGCCGAGCGTGATGTGCCCGCGCACGGCCAGCCAGCCGCCGAGGGCCAGCATCGCGACCTGGCCGAGCGCGGGGACGGCCTGGAGGGCCGGGGTGTAGACGGAGTTCAGGCGGATCGTGCGCAGGCGGCCCGCGAAGAGCCTGCGGCCGACCTCCCGGAGCTTGCCGGTCTCCTGCTCCTCCTGCCCGAAGCCCTTCACCACGCGCACGCCGCTGACGGCGCCGTCGACCACGCCCGCGACGGCGGCGGCCTGGGCCTGGGCGTACCAGGTGGAGGGGTGCAGCCGGGTGCGGCTGCGCTTGGCGATCCACCACAGGGCGGGGGCGACGGCCAGGGCGACCAGGGTGAGCGGCACCGACAGCCAGGCCATGATCACCAGGGAGATCAGGAACAGCATGAAGTTCCCGATGGTCATCGGGAGCATGAAGAGCAGGCCCTGGATCAGCTGGAGGTCGCTGGTGGCGCGGCCGACGACCTGGCCGGTGGACAGCTCGTCCTGGCGGCGGCCGTCGAGCCGGGTGATCGTGCCGAACATCTCCGTCCGCAGGTCGTGCTGGACGTCGAGGGCGAGGCGGCCGCCGTAGTAGCGGCGGATGTACGTGAGGACGTAGACGACCAGGGCGGCGCCGATGAGGAGGCCCGCCCAGGTGGTCATGTCCTTGGTGTGTTCGGTGATGACGTCGTCGATGATCACCTTGGTGATCAGGGGGACGAGGGCCATCACGGCCATGCCGGCGAGGGAGGACCCGAGAGCGAGTACGACGTCCTTCGGGTGGCGCCAGGCGTAGGCCCACAGTCGTCGTGCCCATCCCCGTTTCGGTGTCACGCCGGTGCCTTCCAGTCGTCCTGCTCTGCCGGAAGGCATCAACGTCGTCGGGGGCGGATTTCATCCCGCGCCGCCCCTTCCCCGACCGGGGGACGAGGAACACCCGTCCGAAGTCCCAGGACCGCGCTAGGTTCGTCCGATCATGCTTCTCTCTTTCGTACAGGCAGGGCCTCGGCCTCGCTTCGCACCGGCCGAGGCCCTGGTGAGCCTGACCGCCGCCCTGTGCTGGCGCATGCTGGCCTTCGCGATGTACGCGGAGGGCCACGACCTGGATCCGAGCGCGCCGCGCCAGATGTCCGGCGAGGCGGAGATCGCCCGCCTGGCGCTGTTCCTCGCCCTCTCGGTCGCGGTGACGTGGGCGCTGCGTCTGCTGCCCTGGCGGCCGCTGCGCACCGCGGTGGACGCGCTCGCCGTCGTACGGCTCACCGCGGTGCTGCTGCTGTCGGCGGTGCTGGCCCTGGCCGTGCTCACCGGGGTCCGCGTCCCGCTGCTGGGCTGGGAGATGTGATCAGAGGCGTACCCGCATGGAGTAGAAGCGGGTCGTCTGAGCCGGGTTCTCGTTGTCGTCGCTGGCGAGCAGGACCCTCAGCGTGTTCTTCGTGCGGCCCGTGATCGTCATGGCCTCGATGTTGTCCAGCAGCGGATTCGGCTGGGGCTGCTTCGCCGTCGCTCCCAGGGGCGGGCAGGTCACGAGGTCGGTGAGCAGGGTCTTCCGCATGCCGTGGCGGGGGTCGGCCAGGTAGAGGCGGACCGTGTTGCCCACGCCGGCGGTGAAGCCGCGTTCCAGGACGAGGAGGCGGCCGTCGGGGGTCGCCCGGATCTCGGGGACGCCCAGGCCGGGGTCGGTGCGGTAGGTGTACTGGGCGCCGAGCCGGAAGTGGGAGCCGTGGCGCTGCCACGTCTGGAAGCGGACGGTGTCGGCGGGGTCGCCGGAGAGCGGGTACTCCATGGACGCGACCAGGGTGCGGCCGTCGGGCAGCAGGGTCAGCCCCTCGAACGTGCCGTTGGGCCGGCCCCGGCCCGCGGGGGCCACGCGCAGGTCGTCCGGGACCGGCAGGCGGTCGAGGATCTCGCCGGTGCGGGAGTAGCGGCGCACCGACGGCTCGGTCTCGGAGGAGACGAGGTACGTGCCGTCCCGGTCCACGACCAGGCCCTCGGAGTCGAGCGCGGCCCCGTTCTCGTCGGCGAGGGGCAGCACGGACCGGGGCTCGAGCGTCCGCGCGTCCAGGCGGAACAGGGACGAGCGGTCGGAGAGGGCGGCCAGGGAGCCGTCGGCGTCGACGGCCAGCGCGGAGAAGTTGCCGACGACGGTGTTGTCGTAGGTCGTCTTGTCGAGCGCGTCCGAGAAGCGGTCGATGGAGACGGACGGCGAGCAGGCGTGGGACGTCGACGCCTGGGCGGGGCCGGCGGCGGTCAGGCACGTGGCCGCCGCCAGTCCCGCCGTGAGGAGGGCGAGCTGGTTTCTCAGAGGCATGGGCGTCACCGTAGGGCGGGCCGGTGACGCCGGGTGGGCGATGGGGTGAAGGGTCAGCTCGCGGCCAGGTCGCGGTGGATGACCTTGGCCACGGCCTGGATGGTGGCGATGCCGTAGTTCATCGTGCTGTTGCCGTGCGTCAGCACGGTCATCGTGTAGTCGTGGCCGCCGCCCTTGAAGGCGCCGATGCTGTGCACCCGCCAGCCGTTCGTGGAACGCTGCAGCCAGCCGTTCTTGACGGCGACGGTGACGCCCGCGGGCACGCCGTACGGGGTGCCCCAGCGCTGGGACGAGACGACCTGGCTCATCAGCTTGAGGATGTAGGCGCGGGAGTTGTCGCTCAGGACCGTGTTCTTGCCGGTGATGAGCTTCAGCAGCTTCTGCTCGTCGGTGACGGTGATCTGGGTCAGGCCCCAGTAGCCGTTCGCGCCGGGCTTGGTCTGGGTCATGCCGGCCGCTGCGAGGAAGCCCTTGATCTTCGTCATGCCGAGCTGCTTCCACAGGGTGGAGGTCGCGGCGTTGTCCGACTTGGTGATCATGGCCTTGGCGAGGGTGTTCTCGCGGTCGGTGAGATACCGGTTCGTCTTCTTGGCGTCCCACAGCAGCGTGGCGAGGACGGTGACCTTGACGACACTGGCCGAGTCGTAGGCCGAACTCGCGCGCAGGGTGCAGGTCGTGTTGGTGCTGCGGTCGTGGAGGCCGACGGCGACGGTGCCCTTGCGGGTGGCGAGCGCGGCGGTGATGTCCTTCTTCAGCTTGTCGGCGAGGCCGGCCTTGGCCGAGGTGCAGGTCACGGCCGGCGTGGCAGCGGCGGCGGGCGTGGCTGCGGCGACGAGGGGCACGAGCACGCCGGTACCCACGGCCACCGCCAGCACTCTCGCGCGGCGGGATATCCCAGGAGTCATGCACCCCTTGACACACGGGCGCGGGGTAAAGGTTGTAGGCATTGGCGAAGGCTTATACGAGTCGTTACCTCGCGCGGTGCGGTTTCACAGGAAAGGGCCAGCTTCGGCACAGCGGCCACCAACCGGGGCTGTCCACGATGCTCGGGTGACATCTGCGACCGAAACCCAGCTCCGCACCGCCGGGCCCCCTCCGGCCCCGCCCCGGGACACCGCCGCCGCTCCGCGCTGGTCGCTCCCCGTCCTGCTCGCGATCCTCGCCCTGGCCGCGGTGCTGTACTCCTGGAACCTGTCCGGCTCCAGTCTCAACAGCTTCTACAGCGCCGCCGTGCTGAGCGGCACGGAGAGCTGGAAGGCGTGGTTCTTCGGCTCGTTGGACTCCGGGAACTTCCTCACCGTCGACAAGCCGCCGCTCGCGCTGATGGTCATGGGCCTGTCGTGCCGCCTCTTCGGGTACGGCACCTGGCAGATGATGGCGCCGATGATCGTGGCGGCCCTGGCCACGATCTGGGTCCTGCACTCCTGTGTGAAGCGGGTGTTCGGGCACGCGGCGGCGGCCGTGGCGGCCCTCGTCCTGGCCCTCACGCCCATCACGGTCGCCATCAACCGGGACAACAACCCCGACACGCTGCTGGTGTTCCTGATGGTGTCGGGCGCGGCCCTCGCCCTGCGCGCGACGCGGAACGGGCGGCTGCTGCCGCTGCTCGGCTCGGCGGCCTGCTTCGGGCTCGCCTTCAACACCAAGATGCTGCAGGGGTACATCGCGCTGCCCGCCGTGTTCCTGGTCTACCTGTACGCGGCCCGGCCCGCGTGGGTGAAGCGGATCGTGAACCTGCTGGCGGCCGGTGTGGTGCTGGCGGTGTCCAGTTTCTGGTGGGCGGCCGCGGTGTCGCTGGTGCCGGCCTCCGAGCGGCCGTACATCGGCGGTTCGACGGACGGCACCGCCTGGAACCTGATCATGGGCTACAACGGCCTCGGCCGGATCCTCGGCGGTGAGGGCAACGGCGGGGGCGGCGGAGGCGGAGGCGGCGGCTTCTCCGGCACCGCGGGCCTCGGCCGGATGTTCAACGACATCCTCGGCGGGCAGATCTCCTGGCTGCTCCCCTTCGCCGGTATCGCCCTCGTCGGCGGCCTGGTGCTGTGCGGCCGCGCCCCGCGCACGGACCCCACCCGGGCCGCGCTGGTGCTGTGGGGCGGCTGGACCGTGCTGCACTACCTGACCTTCGCCCTGGCCGAGGGCACGATGCACCCGTACTACACGACCGCGCTCGCCCCGGGCATCGCGGCGCTGTGCGGGGGCGGCGGGGTCATGCTGCTGCGGGCCTTCCGGACCGACCGGCGGTGGCTGTGGGTGCTGCCCCTCGGGCTGGGCGTCACGGCCGTCTGGGCCGTGGTGCTGCTGCGGCGCGCCTCCGGCTGGAACACCTGGCTGTGGCCTTCCGTCCTGGTCGTCATGGCGCTGGCCATCGCGGGCCTGTTCGTCTTCCGCTCCGGCACCTCGGGCCTGCGGCTGCGGTTGCTCGCGGTGTCGGTGGCGGCCGCGGTCGTCGCCGCGGTGGCGGGACCGGCCGCGTACGCCTGGTCGGTGCCGTCCGGGTCGGGCGGCGGGGGCATGGGCGGTACGAACCCGACCGCGGGGCCGTCCACGGGCAGTGGCTTCGGCGGGCCCGGGGGCGACGGCGGGAGCGCCGGCGGCCGGGGCTTCCCGGGCGGCGGGACACCGCCCGGCGGTCAGACCGGCCAGGGCGGGGCGGGCGGCCAGAGCGGTCAGACCGGCCAGGGAAGCCAGAGCGGCCAGAGCGGACAGGCTCCTCAAGGGGCGGGCGGCATGCCCCAGGGCAGCACCTCCGGCACCCGGCAGCCCGGCGGCATGGGCGGCGGTATGGCCGGTGGCATGGGGGGCGGCATGGGCGGCGGCGCGAGCAGCGAGCTGATCGCGTACCTGAAGAAGCACCAGGACGGCGCCACGTGGCTGCTCGCGGTGTCCAGTTCGCAGAGCGCGGCCCAGCTCATCGTCAGCAGCGGCGAGCCCGTCATCTCCATGTGGGGCTGGTCCGGCAGCGACAAGGCGATGACGCTCGCCCGGCTCAAGGAGCTGGTGAAGAAGGGCGAGCTGCACTACGTCCAGCTGGGCGGCGGCATGGGCGGCGGTCCGGGCGGTGGGTCCACCGTCAGCTCCGAGGTCACGGCGTGGGTGCAGAAGCACGGCACGGCGGTGAAGGAGAGCGACTACAGCAAGAGCACGAACGCGGAGTCGGGTTCGGGCTCGGCCTCCGGCTCCTCGGCGCAGTCGAACCAGTCGAACCAGTCGACGATCTACCGCCTGGACGCGTCCGACGTCAGCTGACGCGACGTCACCAAGCCGGTGCGTCCGGTCGAACGGCCCCGACCCCTCGGTCCGGGGCCGTTCCCCTGTCCCCGATCATGGACACCGGGTGTCCGGCGAACGGGTGAAGGGAAACGAGCGGTGGGCTACTGCCTGGAGATGAGCACCGGCGACATGCGGACGGTGGTGCGGCTGCTCACCGCGGTGGAGCGGACCGAGCGGCAGGAGCGCACGCTCGCCCGGGTGCGCACGGAGTGCGAGCGCACCGACGCCCGGTTCCTGGAGCAGGGCATCGACCTGGACGTCTCCATCCGCCAAGCCCTGGAGGAGCTGATCGACGGCACCCCGAGCACCGACCTCTGCCCCTCGTACAGCTACGCCTTCTATCAGGTCGTCGCCGCGCACTTCTCGGATCCCACCGACCTCGGCGACTGGCGGCGTCCGGCGTGGTTCTACGCCATGGACGACGAACTGGCCCGGCACGGCGTCCCGTCCGACCTGCTCCCCGGCACGTTCCTGTTCAGCGGCCCGCCCCTGCGCCTGCCCCACCCCGGTGACGCGGTGCCCGCCATCGGCACCCTGCCGGCCCAGCGGGCCGCCGCCCTCGCCGACGCCTACGCGTCCGTACTGGACCGGCTGGATCCCGAATTCCGCGCGGCGGCCCGCCGGTTCGCCGAGGTCATGCGGTTCGAGGCGGAGGAGTGGGAGCGTTCGCGGAAGCTCGGGATGAACCCGGACACGCTGCTCTTCTGGTTCCACTGACCTCTGCCCGAACCCTTGACGTCACCTTTCCCACCGGGATACTTGCGGTCGACAGCGCGCCAACTGCCGTGTCGGGCAAGGGCTTTCGTTTCATCCGTTCCGATGTGGACCGCGGTGCCGCATGTCCGAGATCCCGAACGCCGTGCGAAGTGTCGACAGCTTTGTGACGGCCACCCCCACAGGAGGATCCGCAAATGAGCCCACGCAAGGCACTCGTGGCCGCCCTGACGGCCGCGCTGCTGGCCGGCCCCGGCGTCGCCCAGGCCGCCACCCCCCAGACCGCGCCCGCCCCGGCCCGGGAACGCGCCGCGGCGGCCACCATCACCTGGTCCCTGGTCCGCGCGAGCAACCCCACCGCGGACCAGCGCTCCGCCTACGACCTCATCACCAAGGCCATGAACGCGGCGGTGGCCCGCTACAACAACCTCAGCGACCTGGGCAAGACCATCACCGTCCGCTACGAGCCGGGCGTGCCCACCGCCGACGGCAGCACGAACGGCACGATCCGCTTCGGCAGCAACCGCAGCTACATGACCGAACGGACGGCCCTGCACGAGATCTCCCACACCCTCGGCGTGGGACTGAGCGGCGGCTGGTCCCGCCTCGGCGGCAGCGGCACCTGGACCGGCGCGCAGGCCACCGCGCTCGTCAAGCAGTACGACGGCTCCGGTGCCAAGATCTCCACCGGCGGCGGCCACTTCTGGCCCTACGGCCTGAACTACGACAACGAGTGGTCGGGCACGGCGGCCGACCGCCACGTCCACATCGTCGCCGCGATGGTGCGCGACGGGCTGTAGGGACCGCCCGGCCCGCCCGGCCGGCGCTCAGTCCAGGTGCGTCGGCGCGAACATCCGCAGTACGGCGGGGAGCAGGACCACCGAGGGCCCGGGCGCGGCCAGCGCCTTCGCGAGGTCCTTCTCCAGGCTCTCCGGGGTCGTCCGGACCCCGGGGACGCCGAAGGACTCCGCCAGCGCCACGAAATCGGGCCGGGTCAGTTCCGTCGCGGTCGCCTCGCCGAACGCGTCGGTCATGTACTCGCGCAGGATGCCGTAGCCGCCGTCGTCGACGATGAGCCAGGTGACGTTCAGGCCGTACTGGCGGGCCGTCGCCAGCTCTGCGACGGAGTACAGCGCCCCGCCGTCGCCGGAGACCGCGAGGACCGGCCGGGTCGGATCGGCCACCGCCGCGCCGAGGGCCGCCGGGAAGGCGTAGCCGAGGCCGCCCGCGCCCTGGGCGGAGTGCAGGTGGTTGGGGCCCTTGGCGTCGAAGGCCGACCAGGCCCAGTAGGCCAGGATGGTCATGTCCCAGAAGGACGGGGAGTCGGCCGGGAGCGCCCTGCGCACGGACGCCAGCACCTCCTGCTCCAGGGTGAGGTCCTGGGCGGCGATGCGCTCGGCGACCTTCGCGAGCAGGTCCCGGACGCGGTCCGGGGCCGTCGCGTCCTCGCGGGGCGGCACCGTCTCCAGCAGCGCCTGGAGGGCCAGTCGTGCGTCCGCGTGGATGCCGAGGGCGGGGTGGTTGGACTCCAGCTTGCCGAGGTCGGCCTCGATCTGGATCACCCGGCCGCGCGGCTTGAACGTGTGGTAGTTCGAGGAGAGTTCACCGAGGCCCGAGCCGACGACCAGCAGGACGTCGGCGTCCTCCAGGAAGTCCGTGGTGTGCCGGTCCTCGATCCAGGACTGGAGGGACAGGGGGTGCGTCCAGGGGAACGCGCCCTTGCCGCCGGGGGTCGTGACGACCGGCGCCCGGAGCCGCTCCGCCAGCTGCTTCAGCTTGCCCGAGGCGTCCGCCCGCACCACTCCCCCGCCGGCGATGATCGCCGGGCGGGCGGCCTTCGACAGCAGGTCGGCGGCCACGGCCGTCAGTTCGGGGCGCGGGGGCAGCTCCTCGGGGAACGCGTCGCCGCCCGTCACCACCGGGATCGCCGTCTCGGCGAGCAGCACGTCCTGCGGGATCTCCACCCACACGGGGCCGTGCGGGGCGGTCAGCGCCGACTTCCAGGCCGCCTCGATGGCGGAGGGGATCTGCGACTGGGTGCGGACGGTGTGGACGGACTTGACCACGCCCCGGAACGAGGCCGCCTGGTCGGGCAGTTCGTGCAGGTAGCCGTGGCGTCCGCCGCCTAGGCCCGCCGTCGGGACCTGGCTGCTGATCGCCAGCACGGGCGCGGAGGCGGCCGCGGCCTCCTGGAGCGCGGCCAGCGAGGTCAGCGCGCCCGGCCCGGTCGACAGCAGCAGCGGCGCGGCCTCGCCGGTGATCCGGCCGTAGGCGTCGGCCGCGAACCCGGCGTTGTTCTCCACCCGCAGGCCGATGTAGCGCAGGTCCGAGCGGCGCAGCGCGTCGAACATGCCGAGCGCGTGCTGGCCGGGCAGGCCGAAGACGGTCGTCGCGCCCAGGGCGGCCAGGGTCTCCACGACCAGGTCTCCGCCGTTGCGGCCGTCAGGAGGGTTGAGGGCGGCCTCCGTCTGGGCGGGCGTCGGGCGGAGCACCAGGTCGTGGTCGTGGGTCACTTGGCTTCCGAGTCCTTCCGGGCCGCGGCGATCTGGCGGGACATGATCGTGGTCAGTTCGTACGCCGTGTGGGAGGCGGCCACCGACGTGATCTCCGCGTGATCGTACGCGGGGGCCACCTCGACGACGTCCGCCGAGACCAGGTTGCAGGAGGCCAGGCCGCGCAGGATCTCCAGCAGTTCGCGGGAGGTCATGCCGCCGGCCTCGGGGGTGCCGGTGCCGGGGGCGTGGGCCGGGTCGAGGCAGTCGATGTCGATGGAGATGTACAGCGGCCGGTCGCCGATGCGCTGGCGGAGCTGGTCGGCGACCTCGTCGGCGCCCCGGCGGTAGACGTCCGCCGAGGTGACGATGCCGAAGCCCATCTTCTCGTCGTCGGTCAGGTCCTGCTTGCCGTAGAGCGGGCCGCGGATGCCGACGTGCGAGAGCGCCTCGGTGTCGAGGATGCCCTCCTCCACCGCCCGGCGGAACGGGGTGCCGTGCGTGTACTCGGCGCCGAAATAGGTGTCCCAGGTGTCGAGGTGGGCGTCGAAGTGCAGCAGGGCGACGGGGCCGTGCTTCTTCGCGACCGAGCGCAGCAGGGGCAGCGCGATGGTGTGGTCGCCGCCGAGGGTCATCAGCCGGGCGCCCGTGCCGAGCAGGTCGTCCGCGGCCGCCTCGACGGTCTCCACGGCCTCGTTGATGTTGAACGGGTTCACGGCGATGTCGCCGCCGTCCGCGACCTGCGCGAGGGCGAACGGGGAGGCGTCCTGCGCCGGGTTGTACGGGCGCAGCAGCCGGGACGCCTCACGGATGGCGTTGCCGCCGAAGCGGGCGCCCGGCCGGTACGAGACACCCGAGTCGAACGGCACGCCCACCACGGCGACATCGGCCCGGCCGACCTCGTCCAGCCGGGGCAGCCGGGCGAAGGTGGCGGGACCGGCGTACCGCGGGATGCGGGAGGAGTCGACGGGCCCGCGCGGAGTCTCGTTGCTGCTCATGAAGAAATGCCTTCTTTCCTACGCTTCATCGCGTATGTACTGCTTGCCTTACGACTCTACTGGGGAGCCGCGACCGGTTCGGACGCGAGTTCGGGGGACCGGCCCGCGAGCCGCTCGCGCCAGGCGGCCAGCACGGCGGCGTCGGTGGCCGGAGTGGCCAGGGAGACGATCATGTACGCGGCGAGCGAGGCGAGCAGGCCGTAGTAGACCGGCTCGTTGGCGAGGATGCCGTGGGTCGCCATCAGCCCGATGACCGCGAGGCCGCCGACCACCACGGAGGCCAGGGCGCCGTACACCGTGCCGCGCTTCCACACCAGACCGCCGAGGATCGGCACGAGCAGCCCGCCGACGAGGAGGTTGTAGGCGACGGTCAGCGCCTCGACGACGTCGTCGATGGCGATGGCCGTGGCGATGACGGCGAGGCCCATGAGGAGGATGAACGCCCGGTTGCCCTTCACCTCGTCGTGATCGTCGGCCGGTGCGCTCCGGCCGATCCCCCGCAGCCGGGACCAGATGTCGTTGTTGGCGACGGTGGCGCAGGCGATCAGCGCGCCGGAGGAGGTCGACATCACGGCGGCCAGGGCGGCGGCCAGCACCAGCCCGCGCACCCCGACGGGCAGTTCCTCCTTCACGATCGTCGCGAAGGCGTCGTCCGCGCTGCCGAGCTTCGGGTACAGCACCTTGGCCGCCGTGCCGATGACGGCACCGGCGAGGGCGTAGGCGAGGCAGTACGTGCCGGCGACGGTCCCGCCCCACTTGGCGGTGCGGTCGCTGCGGGCGGTGAAGACGCGCTGCCAGATGTCCTGCCCGATGAGCATGCCGAACGTGTAGATCAGCACGTAGGTGAAGATCGTCTCGCCGCCGATGCCGAGCGGGTCGAAGTACGCGGTGGGCAGCTGCGCCCGCATCTCGCCGAACCCGCCGGCCTTGACGACGGCGATGGGCAGCAGGAGCAGGAGCACGCCGATGGTCTTGACGACGAACTGCACCATGTCCGTCAGCGTGATCGACCACATGCCGCCGAGGGTGGAGTACGCGACGACGATCGAGCCGCCGAGGACGATCGCGAGCGTGCGGTTGATGTCGAACAGGACGTCGAAGATCGTGGCGTAGGCGATGGTCGAGGTCACGGCGAGCATCAGCGTGTACGCCCACATGACGACACCGGAGATGATGCCGGCGCGACCGCCGCCGTAGCGCAGGTCGAGCATCTCGGAGACGGTGTAGACCTTCAGCCGGGCGATGCGGGCGGAGAAGAACACGGACAGGGCGAGCAGGCCGAGGCCGATGGTGAACACCATCCAGGCGCCGCTCAGTCCGTACTGGTAGCCGAGCCCCACCCCGCCGATGGTGGAGGCGCCGCCGAGCACGATCGCCGCCATGGTGCCGGAGTACATGGCCGGGCCGAGGCGGCGGCCCGCCACGAGGAACTCGCTCTTGGACCGGGCGCGGCGCATGCCCCACCAGCCCATGGCCAGCATCCCGGCCAGGTAGACGACGATCACGAGGTAGTCGACGGCCATGGGGCCTCCTTCGCGCACGCTCGGTCGCGGGGGACGACGAGGTTGACGAGGACTGACCCTAGGTGGCCGGAAAGCGACTGCGAAGTGTACGTTTCATCCATTCGCGAGGCACTGACCGGAGGGAACGCACACATGCCGGATCCGGCTGTCCCGCCCACCCCGCCGGTACCGCTGACCGACCTGCTGGCCCGCGAGGACCTGGCGCTGCGCCGGATCGCGGGCCCCGCCGCCCGGGACACGGTCGTCCACTGGGTGCACACCTCGGAGATGGCGGACCCGTACCCGTATCTGCTGGGCGGGGAGCTGCTGCTCACGGCGGGCGTGCACATCCCCGAGGCGGCGGGGTCCGGGACCTACTTCGACGACTACGTCTCCCGGATCGTCGCGGCGGGCGGGGCGGCCCTGGGCTTCGGTGTGGCGCCGGTGCACGACACGGTGCCGAGGGCCCTGGTCGCGGCCTGCGACGCGCACGGTCTGCCGCTGCTGGAGGTGCCGCCGCAGACCACGTTCTCGGGTGTGGCCCGGGCGGTCTGGGAGCTGATGGCCCGGGCCCGCCTGGCCGAACTCCGCCGCGTGACCGAGGCCCAGCAGAGCCTCGCCTCCGCAGCGTCCCGCCCCGACCCGGTCCCGTCGGTCCTCCGCCGGCTGGCCCAGCGGCTGGGCGGCCGGGCCGTGCTGTACGGCCCGGAGGGGGCGGAGATCGCCGGGGCGGGGAGGGAGCCAGGAGGTGCGGCGCGCGAGGCGCTGGCACGCCTGGCGGAGGTCGTACAGCCGGACCGCCCGGCGCCGCCGGGGGGCCGGACACCGCCGTCCGGCTCCACATCGCGGCACCACTCGGCCGGGGCCCGCCCGGGCGAGCCCGGGGCGGCTCGCTCTCACGCGGCGCAGGGGCCCGGCCCCGAGGCCGACCGCTCCGACCCGACTCCGGCCACCGGCCCCTCTCCTTGGAGCCGCCCTGGCCCGGACCCAGCCGCCGGTAACTCACCCGCGAGCCGCCCCGGCCCGACCCCGACCACCGACCCCTGTCCCACAAGCGGGCCGGCCTCCGCAACCGACACCGGCCCCGCACCCACCAGCCGCCCCGGCCCGACCACCGGTCACTCACCCACGAACCGCCCCGGCCCGACCCCGACCACCGACCCCTGTCCCACAAGCCGGCCGGCCTCCGCAACCGACACCGGCCCCGCACCCACCAGCCGCCCCGGCCCGACCCCGGCCACCGGTCCCTCACCACCCACAAGGCCCCCGGCCTCCGCCACCGGCACACGCCCCTCCGCCACCAGCCGCCCGGCCTCCGCCACCGACACCGTCGCCGGTGTCCATCTCGCGGTCTACGCCCTGGGCTCCGGGCCCGGCTTCGTGCTCGGGGTCGCCACCCCGCACCGCGCCCCCGGGGACCACACCATCGCCTCCGTCGCCGCCGTGCTGCTGGCCCTGCTCACCGGCGACCAGCGGAGCGGCACCGGTGCGGCCCGTTCCGCCGCGCTGGTGCGGCTGCTGCTGGGCGCGCCGCCCGAGGAGGCCGCGTCGCTGCTGGGCGGTGAGCGGTGGCTCGTCGTGCACGCCCGGCCGGACGCGGACGGCGCCCCCGACCCCGTGGCGGCCTCCGCGCTGGGCGCCGCGCTCGGCTCCGCACTGGTCGATCCGGCGGGCGACGTCGTCCGCGTCCTGGTCCCGGCCGACCGGGAGCCGGCCCCGCTGCCCGGCTGGACCCTGGGCGTCAGCGCCGCCGTCGCGCCGGCCGACTGGCCCGCCGCCGACACCCAGGCGGCCCGCGCCCTGGCCCGGGCCCGTGCCACCCGGGCCCCGCTGCTCCGGCACAGCGACCGCCCCGCCCTCGCCGACCTGGTCCCGCCCGGCGAGGCGGCGGCCCACGCCCGCGCGCTCCTCGCCCCGGTGACGGCACACCCCGCGCTCACCGAGACGCTGCGCGCCTGGCTCTCCCTGCACGGCAGTTGGGACCGCACGGCGGTCGCCCTGTCCGTGCACCGCAACACCGTCCGGCAGCGCATCGCCCGCTGCGCGGCCCTGCTGGAGACGGACCTCGACGACCCGGACGTCCGCATGGAGCTCTGGTTCGCGCTGCGGCAGGTCTGAGTACGTGAGCGGGGCCCCACTGAGTACGTGACGCACGTCCCAGCGTGCGATACGCCAGGGTCGGCCGCTGGGGGCTGCCTCACAATGGGTGCCATGCCGATACCCGGGACACCCAGCCGCGCCGAACTCGTCGAGCACCTCGTCAGGACGCGCATCGCGGGCGACGTCGCCACCCCGCGCGAGAACAACCTCTCCCACTACCGCAAGCTGGCGAACGGCGACCGCCACTACTGGCTCGGTCTGGAACTCGGCGACCGCTGGAGCGACGAGCAGGACGTCCTCGCGGTGATGGCGGAACGGGTCGGCGTGAACGACGACCCCGAGCACCGGTACGGCCAGGACACCATCGACCCGGAGCTGACCGTGGCCGGGCTGGAGCGGATGGCCGGGCGGCTGCGCAAGGCGGCGGACGGCCAGCAGCGCGTCCTGTTCGCCACGGGCCACCCCGGCGGCCTGCTCGACGTGCACCGCGCGACCGCGGCGGCCCTGCGCGCGGCCGGCTGCGAGATCGTCGTCATCCCGGACGGCCTGACGACGGAGGAGGGCTACGTCATGCAGTTCGCGGACGTGGCGGTCCTGGAGCACGGCGCCACCCTCTGGCACACCCACTCGGGCGAACCGATGAAGGCGATCCTGACGGCCCTGGAGCGCGAGGGCCGCCCGCTGCCCGACCTGGTCGTCGCCGACCACGGCTGGGCCGGCTACGCGGGACAGCACGGCGTGGACTCCATGGGCTACGCCGACTGCAACGACCCGGCTCTCTTCATCGCGGAGGCGGAGGGCACCGTGCAGGTGACGGTGCCCCTGGACGACCACGTGGTCAGCCCCCGCCACTACGACCCGATGACGGCGTACCTGCTGGCGGAAGCGGGGCTCAGCTAGGTCCCGGGCCCGGCTGACGGGGGACGCGGACCACGCCCTCCTGGATGACCGTGATGGCCAGCCGCCCGTCCTGGGTGTAGATCCGGGCCTGGCCCAGTCCCCGGCCGCCGTACGCGGACGGGGACTCCTGGTCGTACAGCAGCCACTCGTCCGCGCGGAACGGCCGGTGGAACCACATCGCGTGGTCCAGCGAGGCCCCGACGACGTCCCCGACGGCCCAGCCGCCCCGGCCGTGCGCGAGCAGCACGGAGTCGAGCAGCGTCATGTCGGAGACGTACGTGGCGAGGACGACGTGCAGCAGCGGGTCGTCGGCGAGCTTGCCGTTGGTGCGGAACCACACCTGCGAGTGCGGCTCGCGGGGTGCGCCGAACTTCCCGTACGGCGGCTCGTCGACGTACCGCAGGTCGACGGCGGCACGCGCCTCCAGGAACTTCTCCACCACCACCGGGTCGAGGTGCCCGTACCCGTGCAGCCGTTCCTCACCGGTGGGCAGCGTCGCCGGATCGGGCGAGGCGGGCATCGGCTCCTGGTGGTCCAGCCCGTCCTCGTACACCTGGAACGACGCCGACAGGTGGAAGATCGGCTTGCCGTGCTGGACGGCGACCACCCGGCGGGTGGTGAAGGAGCGGCCGTCGCGGATCCGGTCGACGGTGTAGACGATGGGCGCGCCCGGGTCGCCGGGGCGCAGGAAGTACGCGTGGAGCGAATGCGCGGGCCGGTCCTCGGGGACCGTCCGCCCGGCCGCGACCAGCGCCTGCGCCGCGACCTGCCCGCCGAAGACCCTGGGGACGACGGCGGACCGGGACCGGCCGCGGAAGATGTCCTCCTCGATCTGCTCCAGGTCGAGCAGATCGAGGAGGTCCTGAAGTGCCTGGCTCATGAGAACTGTTGTACCGGCCAATGACTACGGCCGGCTTACAGCCCCATGTCCTTCGCGATGATCGACTTCATGATCTCGCTGGTGCCGCCGTAGATGCGGTTGACGCGGTTGTCCGCGTACAGGCGGGCGATCGGGTACTCGTTCATGTAGCCGTAGCCGCCGTGCAGCTGGAGGCAGCGGTCGATGACGCGGTGGGCGACCTCGGTGCAGAACAGCTTCGCGGAGGCGGCCTCGGCGGGGGTGAGCTCACCGGCGTCGAGGGCCTCGGTCGCGCGGTCCGCGACGGCCTCGGCGGCGTCCACCTCGGCCTGGCAGGCGGCCAGCTCGAACTTGGTGTTCTGGAAGTGCGCGACCGGCTTGCCGAAGACGGTGCGCTCCTGCACGTACTGCTTGGCGAAGCGGACGGCGGCCTTGGCCTGCGCGTAAGCGCCGAAGGCGATGCCCCAGCGCTCGGAGGCCAGGTTGTGGCCGAGGTAGTAGAAGCCCTTGTTCTCCTCGCCGAGGAGGTCCTCGACGGGCACCTTGACGTCGACGAACGCCAGCTCGGCGGTGTCGGAGGTCTTCAGGCCGAGCTTGTCGAGCTTGCGGCCGACGGAGTAGCCCTCGGACTTGGTGTCGACGGCGAAGAGGGAGATGCCGTGGCGGCGGTCCTCGGCGGTCGGGGCGGAGGTGCGGGCGCAGACGATCACACGGTCGGCGTGCACGCCGCCGGTGATGAAGGTCTTGGCACCGTTGAGGACGTAATGAGTCCCGTCCTCACTCAGCTTGGCGGTGGACTTCATGCCCGCGAGGTCGGAACCGGTGCCCGGCTCCGTCATCGCGATGGCCCACATCTCCTCACCGGTGACGAACTTCGGCAGGTACCGCTTCTTCTGCTCGTCCGTCGCCAGCATCTTGATGTAGGGCAGGGCGAGCAGCACGTGCACGCCGGAGCCGCCGAACTGGACACCGGCGCGAGCGGTCTCCTCGTACAGCACGGCCTCGAACTTGTGGCTCTCCAGGCCCGCGCCGCCGAACTCCTCCGGCACGTTGATGCCGAAGATCCCCAGCTCACCGAGCTTGTAGTAGAAGTCGCGGGGCGCCTGACCCGCCGCGAACCACTCGTCGTACACGGGTACGACCTCGGCCTCGATGAAGGCGCGAAGGGTCTCCCGGAACGCCTCGTGATCCTCATTGAACACCGTACGGCGCACGCCGCCACCTCCACGACTTCGCATGTCTAAGCGCTTGCTCAGCCAAAGATACCGGCGAGTATCGAGGGGCGTCCAGGGCGAGGGCACAGCGGACGGGGTAACGCTCGTCACGCCGGGAGGGGGGTGAGAGGCGGGTGGGGCGAGGCTCATGGAGGGCAAGCCCAGCCTCCTGGCCGACCATGTCGGACGGGCGGGCGAAGAAAGCCCCTACTCCCCCGCCGCCGCGAACGCCCCCCGGGCCATCCGATGGAGCAACTCCGCCGTGGCCCCCCGCCCGGGCAGAGACCCGGCCCTCCCCAGATGCGGCGTCGAGTTCAGCAACCCGAACACCGAGTGCACGGCAGACCGAGCCGCCGGCTCCCCCAACCCGGGGTACACCTCCCGCACCACCCCCACCCACAGCTCCACATACTGCCGCTGCAGCTGCCGCACCATCTTCCGGTCACTGTCCCGGAGGCGATCCAGCTCCCGGTCGTGCAGGGTGATCAGGGGCCGGTCGTCCAGCGCGAAGTCGATGTGCCCCTCGATCAGCGAGTCCAGCAACCCCTCCGCCCCACCCCCGTCCGCCTCCGCCACCCGCCGCTTCGCCCCGGTCAGCAACTGCCCGCTGATCCCCACCAGCAGCTCCGCGAGCATCGCGTCCTTGCCCGCGAAGTGCCGGTACAGCCCGGGCCCGCTGATCCCGACCGCGGCGCCTATCTCGTCGACCCCGACCCCGTGGAAGCCCCGCTCGGCGAACAGCCGCGCGGCCTCCTTGAGGATCTGCTCACGGCGGGTGGGGGCGTCGGTTCTCGTGGCCATGAAATCAATTCTAGACAGGGAGGTTAGCGCTCGTTAACCTGAAGGAAATGCGTTAACGCTCATTAACAAGTGAGGGGACCCGCAGGATGCACGAGGCACCGGAGCTCACGAGCGCGGCAGACCCCGCGTCGGAGGCCTTTCGGGCCAACGAGGAGGCGCACCGCACCCTCGTGGAGGAGCTGCGCGCCAAGCTCGCCGCGGCCGCACAGGGCGGCGGCGAGAAGGCCCGCGCCCGCCACACGGCCCGCGGCAAGCTGCTCCCCCGCGACCGCGTCGACACCCTCCTCGACCCGGGCTCGCCCTTCCTGGAGCTGGCCCCGCTCGCGGCCGACGGGATGTACGAGGGCCAGGCCCCGGCCGCCGGCGTCATCGCCGGCATCGGCCGGGTCAGCGGCCGCGAGGCGGTGATCATCGCCAACGACGCCACGGTCAAGGGCGGCACGTACTACCCGATGACGGTCAAGAAGCACCTCCGCGCCCAGGAGGTCGCCCTCGACAACCGCCTCCCCTGCGTCTACCTGGTGGACTCCGGCGGCGCGTTTCTCCCCATGCAGGACGAGGTCTTCCCCGACCGGGACCACTTCGGGCGGATCTTCTACAACCAGGCCCGCATGTCCGGCGCCGGCATCCCCCAGATCGCCGCGGTCCTCGGCTCGTGCACGGCCGGCGGCGCGTACGTCCCGGCGATGAGCGACGAGGCGGTGATCGTCCGCAACCAGGGCACGATCTTCCTCGGCGGCCCACCCCTGGTGAAGGCGGCCACCGGCGAGGTCGTCACGGCGGAGGAGCTGGGCGGCGGCGAGGTCCACTCCCGCGTCTCGGGCGTCACGGACCACCTCGCGGAGAACGACGCGCACGCGCTGCGCATCGTCCGCACGATCGTCTCCACCCTCCCCGCCCGAGGCCCCCTCCCCTGGGAGGTCACGCAGGCCATCGAGCCCAAGGTCGACCCGCAGGGCCTCTACGGCGCGGTCCCGGTCGACTCCCGCACCCCGTACGACGTGCGCGAGATCATCGCCCGGGTCGTCGACGGCTCCCGTTTCGCCGAGTTCAAGTCCGAGTTCGGCCAGACCCTGGTCACGGGCTTCGCCCGGATCCACGGCCATCCGGTGGGCATCGTCGCCAACAACGGCATCCTGTTCTCCGAGTCCGCCCAGAAGGGCGCCCACTTCATCGAGCTGTGCGACCAGCGCGGCATCCCGCTGGTGTTCCTGCAGAACATCTCCGGGTTCATGGTCGGCAAGGACTACGAGGCGGGCGGCATCGCCAAGCACGGCGCCAAGATGGTCACGGCCGTGGCGTGCACGCGCGTACCGAAGCTGACGGTCGTGGTCGGCGGCTCCTACGGCGCGGGCAACTACTCCATGTGCGGCAGGGCGTACTCCCCCCGCTTCCTGTGGATGTGGCCGAACGCCAAGATCTCGGTCATGGGCGGCGAGCAGGCCGCCTCGGTCCTCGCGACCGTCAAGCGGGACCAGCTGGAGGCCCGCGGCGAGTCCTGGCCGGCGGAGGACGAGGAGGCTTTCAAGGCCCCGGTCCGTGCGCAGTACGAGCGCCAGGGGAATGCCTACTACGCGACGGCCCGCCTCTGGGACGACGGGGTGATCGACCCGCTGGACACCCGCCAGGTCCTGGGCCTGGCCCTGACCGCGTGCGCCAACGCGCCCCTGGGTGACCCCCAGTTCGGCGTCTTCCGGATGTGAGGGGACGGACGACGATGTTCGAGACAGTGCTGGTGGCCAACCGGGGCGAGATCGCCGTACGCGTCATCCGGACGCTGCGGTCGATGGGCGTGCGCTCGGTGGCCGTCTTCTCCGACGCGGACGCCGACGCCCGGCACGTCCGCGAGGCGGACACGGCGGTGCGGATCGGCCCGGCCCCGGCGTCCGAGAGCTACCTGTCGGCGGAGCGCCTGCTGGAGGCTGCGGTCCGCACGGGCGCCCAGGCCGTCCACCCCGGCTACGGCTTCCTCGCCGAGAACGCCGCCTTCGCGCGCGCCTGCGCCGAGGCCGGCCTGGTCTTCATCGGCCCACCGGCGGACGCGATCGCGCTGATGGGCGACAAGATCCACGCCAAGGAGACGGTCCGGGACGCCGGAGTGCCGGTCGTCCCCGGCGGCCGCGACCCGGATCTGGCGGAGGCGGCCCGCGCGCTGGGCGCGCCCGTGCTGCTGAAGCCGAGCGCGGGCGGCGGCGGCAAGGGCATGCGCCTGGTCCGGGACCTGACCCGCCTGGAGGACGAGATCGCCTCGGCCCGCCGCGAGGCCCGGGCCTCCTTCGGCGACGACACGCTCCTCGTGGAGCGCTGGATCGACCGCCCCCGCCACATCGAGATCCAGGTCCTGGCCGACGGCCACGGCAACGTGGTGCACCTCGGCGAGCGCGAGTGCTCCCTGCAGCGCCGCCACCAGAAGATCATCGAGGAGGCGCCGAGCGTGCTCCTCGACGAGGCGACGCGTGCCGCGATGGGCGAGGCGGCGGTCCAGGCGGCCCGCTCCTGCGGCTACCGGGGCGCGGGCACGGTGGAGTTCATCGTCCCGGGCACGGACCCGTCGTCGTACTACTTCATGGAGATGAACACCCGTCTCCAGGTGGAGCACCCGGTCACGGAGCTGATCACGGGCCTGGACCTGGTCGAGTGGCAGCTGCGGGTCGCGGCCGGGGAACCCCTCGGCTTCACCCAGGAGGACGTACGGCTGACCGGCCACGCGGTGGAGGCCCGGATCTGCGCCGAGGACCCGGCCCGCGGCTTCCTCCCCTCCGGCGGCCGGGTCCTGAGGCTGCGCGAGCCCCAGGGCGACGGCATCCGCACCGACTCGGGCCTCACGGAGGGCACGGAGGTCGGCAGCCTCTACGACCCGATGCTCTC
This sequence comes from Streptomyces olindensis, assembly GCF_040645895.1. Classification (NCBI taxonomy): domain Bacteria; kingdom Bacillati; phylum Actinomycetota; class Actinomycetes; order Kitasatosporales; family Streptomycetaceae; genus Streptomyces; species Streptomyces olindensis. Next base: position 36,141 of record NZ_JBEYZD010000042.1, read on the forward strand.
CAAGGTCATCGCGTACGGCCCGGACCGCGCGACCGCCCTGCGCAAGCTCCGCGCGGCCCTGGCGGAGACGGTCACGCTCGGGGTGCAGACCAACGCCGGTTTCCTGCGCCGCCTGCTCGCCCACCCCGCGGTGGTCTCCGGCGACATGGACACCGGCCTGGTCGAGCGCGCGGTGGAGGACCTGGTCCCCACGGACGTCCCCGAGGAGGTCTACGAGGCGGCGGCGGCCGTACGCCTGGAAGGGCTGACGCCCCGGCCGGGCGGCTGGACGGACCCCTTCTCGGTCCCGAGCGGCTGGCGCCTGGGCGGCGCCCGGAGGCCACCCGCCTTCCCGCTGCGGGTGCAGGAGCCGCTGGAGTACACCCCGCGCGGCACGGCCACGGTCACCGACGACCGGGTCGCGGTGACCCTGGACGGCGTCCGGCACACCTTCCACCGCGCCGCCGACTGGCTCGGCCGCGACGGCGACGCCTGGCACGTCCGCGACCACGACCCGGTGGCCGCGTCCCTGACCCGCGCGGGCCAGGCGGGCGCCGACTCGCTCACCGCGCCCATGCCCGGCACGGTGACCGTCGTCAAGGTCGCCGTCGGCGACGAGGTGAGCGCCGGTCAGAGCCTGCTGGTGGTGGAGGCGATGAAGATGGAGCACGTCATCTCCGCCCCGCACGCCGGCAAGGTCACCGAGCTGGACGTGTCGCCCGGCAGCACGGTCGCCATGGACCAGGTCCTGGCGGTCATCGCACCGAACGAGGAGGCGACGGAATGACAGTCCCGGGGCTCCCGATGTCCGTCCCGGCCGGGGACCTCCCCAGCCGCGTCCGCATCCACGAGGTGGGAGCGCGCGACGGCCTGCAGAACGAGAAGGCGACGGTCCCGACGGAGGTCAAGGCGGAGTTCATCCGCCGCCTGGCCGACGCGGGCCTGACGACGATCGAGGCGACGAGCTTCGTCCACCCCAAGTGGGTCCCCCAACTGGCGGACGCGGAGCAGTTGTACCCGCTCGTCGGCGATCTCCCGGTGGCCCTCCCGGTCCTCGTGCCGAACGAGAGGGGCCTGGACCGCGCCCTGGCCCTGGGAGCGAGCAGGGTCGCGGTCTTCGCCAGTGCCACGGAGTCCTTCGCCAAGGCCAACCTCAACCGCACGGTGGACGAGGCCCTGGCGATGTTCGACCCGGTGGTGAGCCGGGCGAAGGCGGCGTCGGTCCACGTCCGCGGCTATCTCTCCATGTGCTTCGGCGACCCGTGGGAGGGCCCGGTCCCGATCCCGCAGGTCGTGCGGGTCTGCCGGGCTCTGATGGACATGGGCTGCGACGAACTGAGCCTCGGCGACACGATCGGCGTCGCGACCCCGGGCCACGTCATCGCACTCCTCGCCGCCCTCGACGAGGCGGGCATCCCCCCGGCCGCCCTCGGCGTCCACTTCCACGACACCTACGGCCAGGCGCTCGCCAACACGCTCGCGGCGCTCCAGCAGGGCGTGACGACGGTCGACGCCTCCGCGGGCGGCCTGGGCGGCTGCCCGTACGCCAAGTCGGCGACCGGGAACCTCGCCACCGAAGACCTCGTGTGGATGCTGCGGGGCCTCGGCATCGACACCGGCATCGACCTCGGCCGCCTCGTCGCCACGAGCGCGTGGATGGCCGCCCAATTGGGCCGACCCAGCCCGTCCCGCACCGTCCGAGCCCTGTCCCACGAGGACACCGAGGAGCAGTGATCACGATGGATTACCGTCTCTCCCCCGAGCTGGAGGAACTCCGCCGCACGGTCGAGGAATTCGCGCACGAGGTGGTGGCGCCGAAGATCGGCGACTTCTACGAGCGGCATGAGTTCCCGTACGAGATCGTCCGCGAGATGGGCCGCATGGGCCTGTTCGGCCTGCCGTTCCCCGAGGAGTACGGCGGCATGGGCGGCGACTACCTGGCCCTCGGCGTGGCCCTGGAGGAACTGGCGCGGGTCGACTCCTCGGTCGCCATCACGCTCGAAGCCGGCGTCTCGCTCGGCGCGATGCCCCTCTACCGCTACGGCACCGAGGCCCAGAAGCGGGAGTGGCTCCCCCGCCTCTGCTCGGGCGAACTCCTCGGCGCGTTCGGCCTGACGGAGCCGGACGGCGGCAGCGACGCGGGCGCGACGCGCACGACGGCCCGCCTGGACACGTCGACGAACGAGTGGGTCATCAACGGCACGAAGTGCTTCATCACCAACTCGGGCACGGACATCACGGGCCTGGTGACGGTCACCGCGGTCACGGGCCGCACCCCGGACGGCAAGCCGCAGATCTCCTCGATCATCGTCCCGTCCGGCACCCCGGGCTTCACGATCGCGGCGCCGTACTCGAAGGTCGGCTGGAACGCCTCGGACACCCGCGAGCTGTCCTTCTCGGACGTCCGCGTCCCGGCGGCGAACCTCCTGGGCGAGGAGGGCCGCGGCTACGCCCAGTTCCTGCGCATCCTGGACGAGGGCCGCATCGCGATCGCGGCCCTGGCGACGGGCCTCGCTCAGGGCTGCGTCGACGAGTCGGTCAAGTACGCCAAGGAGCGCCACGCCTTCGGCAGGCCGATCGCCGCGAACCAGGCGATCCAGTTCAAGATCGCCGACATGGAGATGAAGGCCCACACGGCGCGCCTGGCCTGGCGCGACGCGGCGGCCCGCCTGGTCGCCGGCGAACCCTTCAAGAAGGAGGCGGCCCTGGCCAAGCTCCACTCCTCCACCATCGCGGTCGACAACGCCCGCGAGGCCACCCAGATCCACGGCGGCTACGGCTTCATGAACGAGTACCCGGTCGCCCGCATGTGGCGCGACTCCAAGATCCTGGAGATCGGCGAGGGCACGAGCGAGGTCCAGCGGATGCTGATCGCGCGGGAGTTGGGCCTGATCAGCTGAGGGATACGCCGAGCGGGTACGCGACTCGCAAAGGCCCGCTGGGACCCACCGATTTGCGGTGGGCCCCAGCGACTTGCTCGCGATTACGCGCCACCCCGATCCAAAACATCCAGGTCTCCTTCGAAGGAGACCACCACGATCCACGCTCGATCTTCTCCCAGGAAGTAATGATGCTCTGGCACCTCGAGAAGGGCGGCAGTAACCGAAGCTGCCTCATTGTCAGAGAAACGCACGCCGTAGGGCGAGACTCCGTCTCCCACGTGGTCTACAACAGAGCCCGGCCTGGTTCGTACGCAGATTTCCCTGGACGCACTCATCGCGAGAAGCTGCTCATCTTCGATTCTCCAATGACGATGCAGCCCATCCACGCGACCCCAGTCAATCTTGCCCCCAACGAACGGGAATTGGAGTTCCAGCCAGTCGAACACTTCTGACGCGCTCGTTCTCTCCAGGGAAGCCAGAGGCGGCACGGAGAACACCTCCTCTTCCCAGTAGTCACCAGACAACCCGAATCCTCCCTCAACCGCATCCATGCAGACCCTGAAGTTTGGTCACGGTCGCCTCAGTGGCCTTGAACTGGAAGTGCGGACCTTTTTCCTTACCTGCCCATACATTGATATGAGCCCCGCTTCGATCATCGAATTCTATTCGGAAGCCCACTTTGCCGTTAGCCGTCTGCATGCCGATCGGCTTACCCTTGATCGACCCGAACTTACCCAGCGTTACTTTCTCGGCCCTGAAACCGCGAGAACTCAGCCAATCGAGAGCCTGATTCCGTGCCCGGTTGAAGTCATCGGTGACAGGCTCGCCGCCATCATTGTGCACCAGTACTGGCGTAGCTCCTGCGAGCACAAAGTACGTGTGCAGATTACTGACCGTGAGGTTGTGAACGGCAGCCGAGCCGACCGTCCACCGCTCCACCGAAGTGACCTGGACCCGCGTCCCCGTCCCGGTCCGCAGCCATGCTCCGGCCTTCAGATCAGTTGCATCGACCCACTCCCCCAGCTCCGGCACCCAGAACGGATGACCATCCGTCGCAGTGACCGACGCCGTCTTCGAGCCCTTCTTGCCGTCGATGTCCACCGTGATCTTGACGAGGTGCTTGACGCCCTTGCCCTTGATCTCGGCCGTGACCGTCTCGATCTTGGTCTCGCCCGTGACCGGGTCGGTCGCCAAGACCTTGTCGCCGATGTCGACGTCCTTGATCTTTTTGGTGGAGCCGTCGGCCATCAACACCTTGGTGTCTGGCGTGAAGCTGTTCCCCACCTTGCAGGTCACGGCTTCCGTGGCCTCGTCCGCCGCCTTGCTGCTCTTACGCCAGTCCTGGAAGCTCTCCCACAGCCTGCGGCTCAGGGCTCCGATGCGTTTGATCAAGGCCCAGGCCTTGTCCATCTTGTTCCAGTACTTCGCGGCCAGCCGCGCCAGCGGTCCGCCGGCCACGAGTGACGACACCACGTTGAGCGCCGTGGCCCCGCAGGAGCCCAACGCGCCCGTGGTGAAGCAGTCCAGCGCGTCCGTGATGCCCAGCTCGTCCGCGATGATCTGCCCGAGCTCCTTGGCAACGGCGATCGCACGCTGCTTGGCTGCGTCCGCCCGCGCCTGCTGCTGCCGCGCCCGGTGCTGCGCCGGCGACTCCTTCGGCTTCTTGACGCCGTAGTACGTGTAGTACGTGTCGGTCGCCTTGACGTCCCACCCGCCGTCACGGTTCAGGCTGCAGGTGATGCCGACGTTCACGCAGTCGTCGGGTGCCAGGCCGCTCGGGTCCGAGAAGGTGACCGGGTTGTTGTTGCTGTAGGAGTAACCGTTGATCTGTTGCGGATCGGTGTAGTCGATGATCGGGTCCGCCGAGATGAAGCGGCCCGTGTCGGCGTCGTAGTCCCGTGCCCCGAGTGTGGTCAGGCCCGTGCTCTTCTGGACCGTGCCACCCACGAAGCCCTTGTCGTTGACCCACGCGGCAGAGGAGGCCGACGACGTCGACTCGTCACGCGGGTTGCCGAACGGGTCCGTGCGGCGGCGCGTGGTGTCGCCCGTCTTGGCATTGATCGCCAGTTGGGCCGTTCCCTGATGGTCCGACGCGAGGAAGTGGACACCGGACGCGTCCCGCATGGCGATCTGCATGCTGCCGAACGAGTAGTAGCGCGTCGTCGTCACCTTCGACGTCGCCTTGTCCAGGTGCAGCTCCATGCCCGGCAGGTAGAACGTCTTCTCCTTGGAGGTGTCCCGGAGGATCCGTTCACCCGACGCGTCGTAGGTGTACTGCGTCACCGTGCCGTCGGCGTTGGTGACCTTCGTCAGCTCACCTTGCTTGTCCCAGTCCAGCGACTGCGTATCACCGTTGAGGACACGGGTCTTGGTGTTGCCCGTGACGTCGTAGGTGTAGGTGTCCTGAGAGGTGACCTCGGGCGTCGTGCTGGTGGCCGCTGTCTTCTTCACGACCGACGACACCGTGTGAGGGCCGGAGTTCGTGCCGTTGGGGCCCGACTTCTCTCCGTACGTGTACGTCCGGGTCGAGGTCGGGGACCCGTTCAGGCCGTGCCGCGTCTCGCTCTTCCGGTTGCCGATCGCGTCGTAGCCGTATTCCGTCCAGTACGGCGACACACCGCCGACCGTCGAAGGAGACGCCGCCGATGCACAGGCCGCATCGGCACTGCCGGTGCCCCTGGCCCCGTTGGAGGCCACCGACGAGGTCCACGCGTCGGTGAGTCGCCGCAGCCCGTCGTACGTGAAGCACTGCACGTCGCTCGCGCCGCCGTTGGGCGTGTCCGCGATCGAGAGGACGTCACCGACGGAGTTGTACGTGAAGTCCGCGTCGTAGGCCGCGCTGGACGCGCCCTCGACCCTGACACTCGTGTTGGCCAGGCGGTGCGTGCCCGCCTCGAACGTGTTGTTCAGCCAGGTCTTCTTGGCTGTGGACTCGCCCGTGAAGAGTTCCACCTGTTCCAGGTCGGACGTCGGCGAGTAGGACACGCCCGTGACGTACTTGAGTCCGCCCAGCGAGGTGTTCAGGCCAGTCGGCCGCTGCAGTTCGTCGTACGTGTAGCCGAGGGCCTCGGCGGGCAGGTCACCCGCCGCGGGCAGGCCCTGCCCCTGCACGGTGCCGTCGTCGTTGTACTGGGCGGTGAACTCGTACGTCCCGCCCAGCTGCGGCTCGGCGGTCTTCGACAGGAAATACTTCGTCGAGACCGGCTTGTAGTCGTTGGCCGCGTCGAGGGTCGGGTAGGTGACCGACGAGTGGACCGCGCCTTCCTTGTAGCTGTAGACGCCGTAGAGCTCGCCCTTGGCCACCGTGTCGTACTTCGTCAGGGACAGCCTGGTGCCGGTGTTCGGCTCCCCCTGCCAGGTGGACTCGGCGCGGCCCAGCACGTCGTACTTGGTGGACGTCTTGTTGCCGTTGACCGTCACGGACGTCTGGCGGTCCAGGGCGTCGTAGGTGAACTCCGCCGTGCCCGTGTCCGGGTCGACCGCCTTCTTCTTGCGGCCCAGCTGGTCGTAGGTGTAGATCCACGCGTTCCCGGCGTCGTCCGTCACCTTCTGCAGCTGACCGGCAGGGGTGTAGCCGTAGGACGTGGTGACCGCGTCGCCACCCTGCGGGTACTGGATCTGGGTGGTGGTGTGCTCGCGGGCGTCCTTCACGACCGTCGTCTTCGTGCCGCCCGCCGGCGGGGTGATGGTGACCCGGTCCCCACCGTGGACATAGGTCGTACGGTGCTTCTCCTCCCCCTGCACGTTGAAGATCGAGGCGGTGACTCTGCCGGCTCCGTCGTACTCGGTCACCGTCTGGCCGGTGAGGTCCGCGTTGACCGGTTGGAAGAGCTGCGCGGACGGTGCACCCGCGGCGTAGTAGGTGTCATTGACCTCCACCACACGGTTGGAACCGTCGTAAAGGGTGTCGGCGACCATGCGGCCGCCGGCCGGCCCCTCGGTCTGCTCCTGCCGGGGCCGCAGCAGACCGTCGTACAGCGTCCACTCACTGCCGTACGACTGGCCACCCTTCTCGATCTTCTGGGTGTGCACGGCGGTCGCGCCGGTGCTCCCGCGCACCAGGTACTCGTACTTGATCGACGCGCTCGCGCCGATGCGGTCCGGGAGCCAGACCGACGTCAGACGGCCCAGCCCGTCGTACGCGAGCTCGGTGCGACGGTTGTTCTGATCGATCTTGACGGAGGGCACGCCCCAGTGCGGCTTGTACTCGGTCGTGGCCGTCCAGCCGGCTCTGTTGGTCACCACGGACTTGGTGGCGAGACCGTAAGTCTCCGTGTAGGTGGTCGACGAGGCGTACTCCGTCGGGGACGAAGCCGTTTCCGCGTCCTTCACCACCAGCGGGCGGCCGAAGTCGTCGTATGTCGTGACGGCGGTCGTCTGGTAGGTCGCCGTCGTACCGCTGTGCGACTCCAGGCGCTTGGTCGTGGTCACGTCGCCCTTGACGGGAGCCGCGCCCAGTGTGGTGGAGCCGTCGTAGAAGCTCAGGTCATCCGAGATGACCTGAGTGCTCCGGTCGGGAGTAACCCCGCACTCGACGCTGACCTTCTCCACCCGCGAGACGTACGCGTACATGTGCCGGCTCTCGCTGTCCGCGTACTCGGTGCGGATGCACTGGTTGTCCGCGACGCCGACCTCGCCGTAGTCGTCGACTTGGCGGGCCCGTCCGGTCTTCGAGTCGTACTGGGTGGTGGCCCTGGTCCGGCGCCAGCCGCCGATGGCGAGGGCGACGTAGGTGTCGGTCGCACCGTTCGCGACGTAGCGAGCCCTGCGCGTGCCCCAGTCCTTGACGCTCGTGGCCGTCACCGCGGTCCACGGCACCGCCACCGACTTCTCGGTGACGTCGGCGCCGTCATAGGTGAGCGTTTCGAGTTCCTGGCCGGCCTTCCACTCCGTGTCCTCGTACGAGGTTCCGTTCGAGTCGGTGACCGAGGCGGAGCGCGTGGCGCCGCTCGCGTTCACGTCACCGTGGAGACCGCGGAAGAAGACGTGCTCGGTCTTGGTGTTGGAAGGAGAATTGGTGCCCTGCGAGGTGACGACGCGTACTCTGCCGTAACCACGCCAGTCGCCCCAGGTGCGGTACTCCGCCTTCGTGATGCCGTCGGCCTTGCTCTTGCGCCAGCCCGCGCCTCCGACGTACGTGTAGGACGTGATCCGGTCGGGGTTGCCGCCGGTCAGGTCGGTTTCGGTGACGGACTCGACGACGTACTTGTGGAACCAGTCGAGGATCGGGTCCTCTTCACCCGGCGGGTTCCATTTGACCGGGAAGCAACGCTTGGTCGAGGAGTCCTCGGCGGGCAGGCTCGTCGGCGTGCACTCGGTGGGCGCGTAACTGACGCTGAGCGCCCCGCCTGTTTCGTTCTCGACTCCCGACAGGCGGAAACGGTGGAAGGGCTGGATGTTGTCGCCGGTCTTGTCGACGCGGTTGGGAAGCTGCTTGCCGTAGAGCTTCACGGATGGAAGGGAGGCATCCGTGCCGACCTTGCCGGTGTGGTCGATGCCGTCGAGCCACAGCGACTTGGACCCGTCGCCGTTGTCGGTGAAGATCTGAGCGAGGCTCCACTCGTCGACCGGGCTGTAGGTCGCGTCACCGGTGCGGATCTGGGTGGCGATCTTCGTCAGCTTCTTGCGGGTCCAGAAGGTGGGGGAGTTCTGCCCCTCGCACTTGGTGCTCGCCTTGCAGTTCTGGTCCCAGGGCACGTCCGGCCACCGGGTTGCCGTGGCGTCCGTCAGGTCTCCCGGCTCACAGTCGGCCGCCGCGCCGACGCAGCGTTCCGCCGTGGTGAAGACGACCTGTGCCGCGGGCTTGGTGGAGTACACCTTGTCCTTGCGCTGGCCGTAGTCGATCCGCTTGAGGTAACCGCCGCGGATGTACGGCTTGCCGTTCTCGGCCGTCTTCAGACCCTGCGTGTAGTAGTTCGTCTCCTTGCCGTAGAAGAACGACATGACGTTGCCGTGCGGGTCGATGACGTGGTCGAGGTTCCAGCGCCAGGCCTGGGAGCAGTAGGCGTCGGCGAACGTCGCCTTGTAGCAGGGCTCGCCGGAGTCGTCGCCGTACACGGGGACGGTCCAGACGGAGTCGGTCTCCTCGTTGCCCGAGGCGAAGCCCGGCAGCCGGTTCTGGCCGAAGAAGTACTGGGTGCCGTCGGTGGTGGTGAGCTTCCAGTACTCGTCGTTGTCGTCGCCGTTGGTGGTGCCGGTCAGGCGCTCGATCTTGGAGTTGTCGTCGTTGGCGAGTCGCCACTGGCCCGTGGCGTCGTCCTTCACGAGTTCGCCGGACGTGCCGCCGGCCAGGGCGAGGGTGGCGTTGTCGTACGCCCAGCACTGGTCACCGAAGGTGTCGTCGTGACCGTCGTCGGCACACGGCTTGTACCTGCGCTCGATGTAACCGGGTTCGTAGGAGAATCCCTGCCCGATCCACGATCCCTGGTTGTTCGTCGTCGCCGTCTGCCCGTCGATGGACTGGGAGTTGTAGCTCAGTCCGACACTCGGCTGCAGCCCGCCGGGCACCGGCGGCGTGGTCAACGGGTACGTCCAGGTGAAGGCTCCCGACCTGGTGTCGACACCCCATTCGGACGAGGCGGAGAGGCCGGTCGCCTTGTAGTCGCCCCCGTCGCCACCACTGCTCGCGACGGCCGCCAGCACGGTGCCGGAGGAGGCCGCCGACGGTGCGTCGAGGAGTTGAGGGGAGGCACCGGAGGTGTCACCCGCGGCGCTCACGGTAGCCGTCAGCGTCTCCTGCGCCGCGTCGTTGTCACTCTCCAGGTACGTCGGCGTGGAGCAGTTCTTCTGCTTCGGCGTCGTCAGGAAGCACGCCGGGTACTGGACGAGGCGGAGACGGGAGCCGTAGCCACCGCCGTAGGCTCCCGAGAAGTCCGAGTAGTCCAGCGTGACACGAGTCGCGCCCTTGGCTGCCTCACCGTCGGTGCGGGCCACGGTGAACAGGACGCCGTCGATGCCGGCAGCCTTGGACACCATGCGGTCTAGCACCTCGACGCGTACGGCCCGCGCGGCCTTCTTCCCCTTCGCCACGGCCGCCTTCAGCGGCAGCCCCTGAGCTTTGACCGCCTTGCCGGACAGCCGCACCTCGGCGCTGCCGGCCTCGGGCCAGCGGACCTCGTCGGGCCGCCGGACCGCCGCCTTCTCGGCCTGGTCGGTCTTCTTGAAATCCTTCGGCGTGGCGTTCCGCCCCCGCACGGGATCGTCCAGGTCCGTCTGCGCCTCGGGCCTCTTCATGCCCTCGTCGGCCGCGGCCTCGGGGGCGTTCTGCGGAAGCAGGCCTATCGAGAGCGCCAGGCCGAGCAGCACCGCCGCACCGCGGCGGCCGCTGCGCCAAGCCGGTCTCGCGGACCGGAACCATGGGGGCGAGGACATGACATCTCCAGGGAGTGATCGGGGGGATGCGGGAAGCGGAGCGCAGGGGTGCTCAGGGCGGGCGGCCACCGAGCCGCCCGCCTCGCGAGACATGAGGTGTCAGGCCGAGGATTCCTCGATGCTGGCGCCGGATGGCAGGACCGAGACCGTCGCCATCAGCGCGGCGTCGAGCGGGCCCTGGTACATGCGAACCTCGTCGACGGCCCCGGAGAGGTACTCGCCGGCCGTGGCTCCGGCCATGGTCCGGCCGACCTGGAGGCTCGCCTTGCTGAAGTCCCAGGTGTTGTCCCACGCCGCCTTGCCTGCCGCGGTGCCGTTGACGTAGAGGACCACCTCACCGAAGACGGCGTTGTAGACCAGCGCGAGGTGGTCGCCGGATCCCTGGGAACTCGGCACACGGTTCGGGTCGAGCACGGTCACCGGAGTCGTGGATCCGGCGTCGGTCGCCACCAGCTGCCAGCGGGCTGCTGCGGCGCTGTACTTGACCCTGATCATGCTGCCGCTGGTGCCGGACAGTGCGAGCACCGTCTGGTCCGTCGCCGGCTTCGCCGAGGCGAGTCGAGCCCGAGTGGTCAGCGTGAAGCTGTCCTGTGCCGTGAGCAGTCCCGCGGGTCGCGTCGCATGGGCGCCGGTGCCGTTCAGGGCCAGGTGGCCGTCGCCCCACACCGGTGCGGCGGGTGGCACACACTCGGGGTCGGCGGCAGGGTCACAGGAGTCGTCCGGCACATAGACAGCGGCGCCTCCACCGAGGGTCAGTCCGGTACCGCCCGCAGCCTCCGGAGACAGGGTTCCCGCCGCCTCGTCCAGCTGCCAGTAGGCGAGCTGGTGGGGCCGGATACCGCCGAGCTGCTGCCCCTCCGTGGGCGGAACCACTCGGTCGTGCAGCTTGACGTCGGCCACGCTGCCCTTGAGGTGGTTGGTGTATCCCCCGAGGTCGATCTTGCGGCCGATCTGGAGCGCTCCTGACGCGTTCCAGGCCGTGTGGCGTGCCTGGACGTCGTCGGCCACGAGTACACCGTTGACGTACAGCATCATCTTGCCGAGTTCGGCGTCGTACACCCCGATGAGGTGCGTCCAGCTGCCGGCCACGGCGGCCGCACCGGAGACCTTCCACGAGCCGAGCGATTCGATGTCGCTCACCGGGGTGCGGAAGGTCCACGACGACGTGTCGACGTCGTACCCCAGCTCGAAGCCGGCCTGTGCGGTGCCGTCCTGGCTGACGACGGTGACGTTCTGAGTGGGCAGCGAGGGCAGCATGACCCAGGCGCTCACGGAGAAGGTGTCACTGGTGTCGACGGCGGGTGCGCCGGCATCGAGAGAGGCGTTCTCGGTTCCGTCCAGTGAAGCCGCAGTGTCGGTGGAGCCCAGAGGACCGGCCGATCCGAACGTCACTCCCGATCCGGCGGTGGCGTCGGGCGCTCCACTGCTGCCTGCGGCCTTCGCGGAGTTCTTGGCGTCACCGAGCGTCCAGGCGGCCACCGGTGCCCGGCCGTCACTGACCAGGAAGACATGGCTCGTCGGTGTCTTCTGCGGGTTGCCCGCGCCGTCCACGGCGGTGACGTGCAGGGTGTATGAACCCTCGGCCGGCGGCATCCAGCGGATGGTGACCGGGCCACCGACGGACCGAGGTTCCACCGTCTTCCGCGCGGTGTCCGCCTGGGGGCCCGAGAAGTAGTACCTGTATTGGGTCACGTCGGCGGCCGGCGAGTCCATGGTGAAGTCGCCGTAGTCGCCGACACCGGCGTGCCACTCGTCGTCGCTCGGGTACTGGGGCGACGTGACCGCGGCGGACTGAGGCTTGGTGTCGTCGAAGATGAACTCGCACCGAGTCTGGTCACCGTCGCTGGACCAAGGCCCTGAAGCCTTCTGGTCATAGCCACGGACCGCCCAGCCGATGACCGTGTTCTTGGGGAGGGAGAAGCCGGCGTGTTCGTCGGTCGACAGATCGGACCCGACGGTGTACTTGAAGGTCGCCTGGCCGGTCTGCCCGTCCCTGCTCGCGTCGGCCGTGCTCTTCTTGCCCGTCTTGGCGTAGCGGACGACCTCCGTCCCGGAGCTGTTGGTCCACCACACCTTGAACTCGGCCTGCAGCTCCTCCGAGTTGGACCCGAGGTCACCGTGGTCGTAGTCCTTGATCACGGCGTACAAGGTCGGTGCCCTGGTCACGTAGTGCTCGGTGGCCCGCCCGTACTCGCACGTGTCGCCGGGCGTCATGTTCAGGTCGTCCTGGTCAGGGCGCAGCGGTGGCCGGTTGTAGGTCACGGAGAGATGCGCGTTGCCGCAGAAGCGCTTCCAGTACGAGGTGTCGGATTCGCTTCCGGCCTTGAGGCGGAAGGTCGTGGTGTCCCATCCGCTGTCGGCGGCCTTCTGGACAGTGCCCGTCACGCCGAAGCGCACGTTCTGGTTGGTCGAGGTGCACGAGCCCGCCGGGTTCGTCGGCGACTTGGAAGCGACCGTCTCCTTCGAGGAAGGCTGGTTGGACCAGTTCGTCGACGAGTTGATCGCGCTCGCGCCCGTGCTGTTGACCCGGGCCAGCTGCACCTCACGCCCGGAGTCGCTGTAGGTGTGCACCATGGTCACGGCGAACTCGGCGCTGACGATGTCCTTGCCCTTGAAAGCGCCGGTCGGCAGGGCGAAGAACTGACGCTTGACGTCGCTGTTGCTGGAGCAGCGGTACGACACGTCGGAGGGGCATCGCCCCACACCCTCGTCGTCCCCGAACTTCCAGAACTCGGCGGTCGAATAGTGCGACGACACCATGGTCCAGCCGGTGCGGTTCGCCGTCTTGACCACGGGGTCGATGTAGACCGGATAGACGGTGTCCGCGTCGGCGAGCATGCTCGCGTCCGGTGTGAGGGTCATGGTGCCGGGTTCGAGATCCACGGCGACATCGGCCACCTGGGCGCCGTCAGGCGGGGTGACCGTTTCTCCACCCGCCGTTGCGGGAGCTGTGGGCTCCGCAGCTTCGCCCGATCCCTCGCTGGAGTCCCACATCACGGGTTGCGGCGCCTCGAAGACGGCTCCCCCGGCTGCGCTGTCGGTTGCCGTCAGTCCGCCGCCCGCCGTCTCCGACAGCTCGAGCGAGGACGTGTCGACCTGCAGTTCCAACGTGGCCAGATCGGGGTCGGCCGCGGCTTCCGCGTTCTTGACGACCAGGACGTGCGAGAAGCCCTCGGCGCTCGCCGTCACCTTGAGATCGACGCCCGGAAGGACATCGGTGTACGTGGCGGTCGAACCGTCCGTCTTGGGCTCGGGCAGCTCGTCCTGCCAGTTCAGGGCGAGCGTTCGGCCGTCCTTCTCGATCTCGGCGAAGGTGGTGTCACCACCGCCGGAGAAGCTCATCGCGGTCAGCGCGGCCTTCGGCGCGAAGGTGCCGTTCTTCTGCTTGACCAGGGTGGTGTCGATCTCCGTCCACGTGCCGTTCTGCCGCACCCGGACGGGCTGCACGTACTCGGTGCTGGTGAACGTCCCGTCCGAGTTGGCGACGGTGGTGCTGCGCTCGTCACGCAGGCTGAGGATCTCGACCGGCTTGCCCGACTTCGCGGCCTTCGCCCGGGCGTCGGCCATGCTCAGCGCCGGGGCATCGTCGTTCTTGCCCGTGGCCGCACCCGAGGCGACCGCCTTCCCGGCGGCGGGTACCCCGCTCATGCCGGCCGCCAGCAGGGCGACGAGCGTGGCGGCCACCGTGGCCGTACGGCGTCCAGTGATCATCGTGACGCGCTTCCCTCTTCCCGATCCGCTGCTCATCCGACCGTTCCGAACGCCACGCCTTCGCTGGGCAGCCCGTTCGCGCCGGGAAGGTAGGTCGTGGTGCCGACCTTGGTCGTGCCGTCGATGTCGGTCCAGGGCAGGACGTAGAGCACTCCCTTGGGCGAGTCGGCGGCTTTGCTGTGGGGGACTCCGAGGTAGAGGTAGGCCGATCCCGAAGTGAGGGCCGTGCCGGTGTAGTCACGGGCGGCGGCGGTTCCGGGCAGCCCCGAACCGCGCACGAGGGTCTTGTCGGCCGCGCCGACAGCCGAGTCCAGTGGCCGAAGGATACGAACGGCTCCCGCGTCCTTGGCGGACGCGATGTCCCTGCCGGGCACGCCTACAGCGAGCCGGACGGTCGCCGAGGTCGTGACCACGGCGGTGTCGATGTTGGCGATCGTCACGCGCTGCCCCATGAAGTCCCCGGCGGCCGGGGTCTCACCGAGATCCACGGCGTCGATCGCCGTCACCTCCGTGTACGCCCCGGACGGCTGGACCCGGAACACCGCGGCGCTGCCCGCGTCGGCGGTCTCGCCGATGTCCTCGCCCGGCGTCCCGACCGCGAGGAGCACGTCCGAGTTGTAGGTCTGGTCACCGGGCCGGTACCCCGTCATCGAGACCGAGGCTCCGAACCCGTCACCGGCTTCGGCGATGCCGTCGATCCCGGAGCCGTCCTGGTCGAGTCCGACCAGGGGCGTGGGCAGTCCGCCGGACATGGTGTGGCTGAAGACGCTCACACCGCCCGCGAACGTGGCGTCGCCGATGGCCTCACCGGGGGCGCCGACGGCGAAGAACCGATTCGTCCCGGTCACCGAGTAACCGAAGCGATCATGCGCCTCGACCTCGCCGGGGACGCCCGGATCCTTCTGGCTGACCGACACCCGCGTCGCGCCCTGGACGTAGGTGACGCAGCCCGCGTCGCCATATGTCGTCCCGTCCACGGTCACGTTCTCACCGGGTGCGCCGACCACCAGGTACGGCGTGCTGCTCGCCGTACCGCCGGCCCGCAGCGCGTATCCGAACCAGTCGTACGCCTCGGTGGACGTACCGGAGTCGAGCTCCGACTGGGTGTACCCCTCGATCTTCGAGCCCGCGCCGATGCCGGTCGGGGTGCCGTGGATGACGTACACGGCACCCGCGTCGACCAACTGCCCGCCGTCCTTGGCGACGTCTTCGTACGGAGTGCCTACGACCAGGTCGGTGCAACCGTCCCCGTCCGCGTCGTACGAACTCCGGGAGAAGCCGAACTGATCACCCGCTTCGGGGGTCGCGCCCATGCCGCTCGTCGCCTGGGAGATCTCGGCGACACCCTTGCCGCCGCCCAGGACGACCCGGACGAGGCCTGCCGCCTTGGCTCCGTTCACGGTGGCCTGCGGATCGGCGATAACCGTGTCGGCCACGCCGTCGCCATTGAAGTCGCTGGAAGTCCCCGCTGTGCAGGCTGCTGCCGCGGCCTGCGGAGAACTCACCGAAGGACCGCTTATAGCCATGGCAAAGGCGCCTGCTGTCGCAGCCCATACCCAGCCCGGACGCATACGCGTACGCACACCCACCCCTTGGGCTCATCCGGGCAGACCCACCCCCGCCCGCTATGTAAGTTGTAAGCGCAGACTAAATATGGCGTAGCTGAAGCATGTCAAGCCTTCAGCCCCGGCGAAGAGGAAGCGACGATTCTGCCAACACGGACACAAATCACCCATCGGGCCAACCGGCCGAAAGTCGCCCCGAGCTGCCAGTTCCCCAAAGGGCCACTTCACGTACACCCCTACTCCATGGTATCTTCACAGTGCATATGACATCTCCCCCTGCGCGCGTAATGACCAGACGCGCATTCCCAGCAGGCTTGGCAAGGGGACGTGCATCGTTTTTCTGGGGGAGCTCCGATGGCCGGCCCTGTCGTTTCCGTGGTTATCGCTGCGTACAACGCGATGCCCTATCTCACGCGATGCATCACTTCCGTGGCCGAGCAAAGCATCGGCCAGGACGCGGTGGAGATACTCGCCGTCGATGACGGCTCCACGGACGGCACGGGCGAGGAACTCGACCGGCTCGCCGAGGAATACCCGACGCTGTTGCGGGTCTTCCACCAAGAGAATTCAGGGGGGCCCTCGGCACCGCGGAACAAAGGGCTCGACCACGCCCGGGGCACATTCGTCTTCTTCCTGGACGCCGACGACTACCTGGCCCCCGAGGCGCTGGAGCGCATGGTGGCCATGGCCGAGAGCAACGGCACCGACATCGTGCTCGGCAAGATGGTCGGGGTCGGCGGGCGCGGGGCCCCCACCTCGATGTTCCGTCGCGACCAGCCACGCACCGACGTCTTCTCGTCCCGCGTGTACTGGACCCTCAACCCCATGAAGCTGTTCCGCCGCGAGCTTCTGGAGCGGCTGGAACTGCGTTTCCCGACGGACCTGAAGATCGGCGAGGACCAGCTCTTCGTCGGCCCCGCCTACCTGCACGCGGACGGCATATCCGTCCTCGCCGACTACGACTGCCTCTATTGGGTCGAGCGTGAGGACAGCGGCAACATCACCCTGCGGACCGGCGGCTCCGAACCCCGGTTGCGCTTCCTGCCCCGCATGGTCGACCTGCTCCTCGAACAGGTGCCGTCCGGTCCCGGCCGCGACCACCTGGCCCACCGCCACCTGACGGTGGAGGTGCAGCAACTCCTCGCCCATCTGGCGCAGGAGCCCCGGGCCGAGCAGGAAAAGGGGCTGGCCCGGCTCGCCGAGATCATCGCGCCGCTCTGGCACGAAGGGCTGGACGACCGGCTGTCGGCGATGGCCCGCCTGCGCCTGCACCTCGTCCGGCACACCATGCTGGATGAACTGCTCGAACTCCTGCGGTTCGAGAGCGAGCTGGCCGGAAGCGGCGTGGCGACCCCCGTCCTCGTCGACGGCGGCCGCGCCTACGCCCGCTACCCCTACCTGCGCGACCCGTCCCGCGGCATCCCCGACACCTGCTACGACGTGACCCGCCAGCTCGGCGTGCGCCACCACATCGGCCGCGCCGAACTCCGCGGCACCGTGCTGCACCTGGCCGGGCACGGCTACCTGCACCGGGTGGCCACCGAGGACGTGTCCACCGAACTCGTGCTGCGCGAGCGCGAGAGCGGTACCGAGTACCGGCTTCTGGTCACACACACCGCGACCCCCGGGCTCGGCGAGGACGAGGACGAGGGCCACTACGTCTACGACAAGGCCGGCTTCGAGGCCGCCGTCGACCTCACCACCGCCGGCCACGGCGCACCGCTCGCCGACGGACTGTGGGACCTGTTCCTCGCGATCGGGGCTCAGGGCGTCTCCCGCGAGGTGCGGATCGGCAGCAAGCGGGACCGCGGGGTCTGCGGATCCCCGGCGACGCACATCGTCGGCAGCGGCGACGCGCTGCGCGCCGTGACGCTGTACGCCACCAAGCCGCACGGCAACCTCACGCTCGACATCGGGGAACGCAAGCACGAGGTGCTGCCCCAGCTGAACGTCGCCACGGTGCGGTGGGCCCCCGGCGCGCCCACGGAACTGGAGTTGGCCGGCCGGTGCACGCTCGCCGCCGTCCCCGACGGGGCCCTCGTAGCGCGCCTGGAGGACGGCCGCGGCGGCAGCGCCGCGTTCCCCGCCCGCCGCGCCTCGGAGTCCGGCGGTGACTTCGTGGTGCGGGTGCCGGTCACCGAACTGCCCGCCGGGCTGTGGGAGGGACGCGTCCGCCTCGGACCGTGGACCGTGCCGCTGCCGTCCATCCCCCTGGACCTGGCCCCCGCCAAGTGGCGCCGCCGCGGCCTCCCTTGGTACGCGAAGCCGGCGATGAAGAACAGCGAGGCCGGCCTGGCGTTCACGCTGCGCGTCGCCCGCACCGACCTGGTCCGGGCCGTGGCGCGGCGCCTCAACTCGTAGGCGGGGCGGCCGGGAAGTCCCGGCCCTCCGTGATTCGGATCACTGCCTCCCCCGGCATCCCCGCCCCCTCCCCCGGGCACGGATACGAGGGCCCCCCTGGACAAGATCTGAGGTTAGGCTAACCTAAGCCTGATTCCAGCCAAGTGGCCAGCAGCCGCGCCCGCAGTGGCTCCGTACGTACGAAAGCAGACCCACCCATGTCGAACGCCAGAACCGCCCGCTTCTCCCGCCGCGGCCTCCTCGCTGCCGGTGGCGCACTCGGACTCGGCGCCTTCGTGACCGCGTGCGGCACCGAGGACTCCAAGGACGGCGGCTCGGAATCGACGGCGTCCGCCAAGTCCGGCCCGTGGTCCTTCAAGGACGACCGCGGCAAGACCGTCAAGCTCGACAAGGTGCCCGCGAACATCGTCGCGTTCACCGGTGTCGCCGCCGCCCTCCACGACTACGGCGTCTCCGTCAAGGGCGTCTTCGGCCCCACCAAGACCCAGGCCGGCAAGCCCGACGTCCAGGCCGGCGACATGGACATCAGCAAGGTGACCATCCTCGGCAACACCTGGGACCAGTTCAGCGTCGAGAAGTACGCCGCCCTCGCCCCCGATGTGCTGATCAGCACCATGTTCGACTCGGCCGGCACCCTCTGGTACGTCCCCGAGGCCTCCAAGGACAAGATCGCCAAGCTCGCCCCGAGCGTCGGCATCTCCGTCTACGACCGTCAGCTCACCGCCCCGCTGCAGCGCATGTGGGAGCTGGCCGAGTCCCTCGGCGGCGACATGAAGTCCGCGAAGGCCACCGACGCCAAGAAGCGCTTCGAGGAGGCCTCCGAGCGCCTCCGCAAGGCCGCCAAGGCCCACCCCGACATCAAGGTGATGGCCGGTTCCGCGAGCCAGGAGCTCTTCTACGTCTCCGGCACCAACTTCTCCGTCGACCTGGAGTACTTCAAGGCCCTCGGCGTGAACTTCGTCGAGCCGCCGGAGAAGGCCAAGGCCAAGACCGGCGGCTGGTTCGAGAGCCTGAGCTGGGAGAACGTCGACAAGTACCCGGCGGACATCATCATGATGGACGACCGTTCCTCGACGATCCAGCCGGCGGACATCACCGAGGCGACCTGGAAGAAGCTGCCCGCGGTCAAGGCCGGGCAGGTCATCGCGCGCTCGCCCGAGCCGATCCTGTCGTACGACAAGTGCGTGCCGCTGGTGGAGAACCTGGCGAAGGCCATCGAGACCGCGAAGAAGGTCAGCTAGGCGCCCGAGCGCCTGAGCGCCGTGAGAGCGGCGCGGGGACTGTGAGCGCGGGCCGTGCGTGGCTGTGCGCGCAGTTCCCCGCGCCCCTGAAGGGCGCCCCACACCGCCTGACGACAACTCAGGAGCCTTATATGACCACCGCCGTAGCCGCCCCGTTCCGTTTCTTCTCCCTTCAGGTCGTGCGGACGAGGCGGCTCGGGCCGTCTCTGGTCCGGGTCACCTTCGGCGGGCCCGACCTGCACGCCTTCCACTCCGACGGGCGTGACCAGTCCCTGTCCCTGTTCCTGCCGCACCAGGGGCAGCCCGAGCCGGTCGTCCCGCTGGAGCTGGGCGACGGGTGGTGGCAGGGCTGGCGGGAACTCCCGGACGACGTACGGGCCGTGATGCGGTCGTACACGCTGCGCGCGCTGCGCCGCGACCCGGACGAGATCGACATCGACTTCGCCCTGCACGGCATCGAGCCGGGCGCCGCCGTCCAGGCCGGGCCCGCCTCCCGCTGGGCGGCCCGGGCCGCCGCCGGGGACCGGGTCCTGCTGCTCGGACCGGCCGTCGCCGACAACCGGGCGATCCGCTTCCGGCCGCCGCAGGACGCCGACCTCGTGGTGGTCTGGGGTGACGAGACCGCCGTCCCGGCCGCCTCGGCCATCGTCGAGTCCCTGCCGGCCGGCACCCGCGCCCGGGTCTGGCTGGAGGTGCCCCACGCCGGGGACATCCAGGACCTGGTGACCGAGGCGGACGCCGAGATCACCTGGCTCGTCCGCGAGGAGCAGGGCGCCGAGGGCTCCCCCATGGCCCTCGACGCCCTCCGCGACGCCCAACTCCCGCCCGCCGAGCGGCCGTACGTCTGGATCGCCGGCGAGTCCGGCTGTGTGAAGGAGCTGCGCCGGCACTTCGTGCGCGAGCGCGGGATCGACCGGCGGCGGGTCACGTTCGTCGGCTACTGGCGCCGTGGCGTGAGCGAGGAGCAGTTGCGGGCCGAGGGGTAGCCACCGCCCCGCCTCGACCCGACCCGACCCGACCCGACACAACACGACACGAAGTGATCTGAGTGACCACAGTCACGGCAGGGGCCGGTTCCCCATCGATCAACTTAGGTTAGGCTTACCTAAGTTAGATCGGGGCTCTCGCCCGCCCCCGTCCCGCACCGGACTGTCCCCACCGGAGGACCCCCACATGCGCTCGCACCTGCTCAACGACACCACCGCGGAGCAGTACCGCCGCTCCGTGACCGACGGAGTCGAGCGGGTGGCCGCCAAACTCGCCGCCACCGAAAGGCCGTTCACCGGCGTCACCGTCGACGCCCTCGCTCCCCGCATCGACGAGATCGACCTCGACCAGCCGCTGCACGACACCACCGCGGTGCTCGACGAACTGGAGGAGGTCTACCTCCGGGACGCGATCTACTTCCACCACCCCCGCTACCTGGCCCACCTCAACTGCCCGGTCGTCATCCCGGCCGTGCTCGGCGAGGCCGTCCTGTCCGCCGTGAACTCCTCCCTGGACACCTGGGACCAGTCCGCCGGCGGCACCCTCATCGAGCGGAAACTGATCGACTGGACGACCGCCCGCATCGGCCTCGGCGAGAACGCCGACGGCGTGTTCACCTCCGGCGGCACCCAGTCCAACCTCCAGGCACTGCTGCTCGCCCGCGAGGAGGCCAAGACCGAGGACCTGGCGAAACTGCGCATCTTCGCCTCCGAGGTCAGCCACTTCAGCGTGAAGAAGTCCGCGAAACTGCTCGGTCTCGGCCAGGACGCCGTCGTGTCGATCCCCGTCGACCACGACAAGCGCATGCAGACCGTCGCCCTCGCCCGCGAGCTGGAGCGCTGCGCCGAGGACGGCCTCGTCCCCATGGCCGTCGTCGCCACCGCCGGGACCACCGACTTCGGCTCGATCGACCCGCTGCCCGAGATCGCGGAACTCACCGCCCAGTACGGCACCTGGATGCACGTCGACGCCGCCTACGGCTGCGGCCTCCTCGCCTCCCTGAAGCACCGGGACCGGCTGAACGGCATCGAGCGCGCCGACTCCGTGACGGTGGACTACCACAAGTCCTTCTTCCAGCCGGTGAGTTCGTCCGCCGTGCTGGTCCGCGACGCGGCCACGCTCCGGCACGCCACCTACCACGCCGAGTACCTGAACCCGCGCCGCATGGTGCAGGAACGTATCCCCAACCAGGTGGACAAGTCCCTGCAGACCACCCGCCGCTTCGACGCCCTCAAGCTGTGGATGACGCTGCGCACCATGGGCGCCGACGGCATCGGGCAGCTCTTCGACGAGGTGTGCGCGCTGGCCCAGGAGGGCTGGAAGCTCCTCGCCGCCGACCCGCGCTTCGACGTCGTGGTCGAGCCCAGCCTGTCCACCCTGGTCTTCCGCTACATCCCGGCGAACGTCACCGACCCCGCCGAGATCGACCGCGCCAACCTCTACGCCCGCAAGGCGCTGTTCGCCTCCGGTGACGCCATCGTCGCGGGCACCAAGGTGGGCGGCCGCCACTACCTGAAGTTCACCCTGCTCAACCCCGAGACGCAGGCGTCCGACATCGCCGCCGTCCTCGACCTGATCGCCGGCCACGCCGAGCAGTACCTGGGAGAATCCCTTGACCGCGCGTCCTGACAACCCGACCAGAACCCATGACTTCGTGGGCATCGGGCTCGGCCCCTTCAACCTCGGCCTGGCCTGCCTGACCGAGCCCATCGCCGAACTCGACGGCGTCTTCCTGGAGTCGAAGCCCGACTTCGAGTGGCACGCGGGGATGTTCCTCGACGGCGCCCACCTCCAGACGCCGTTCATGTCGGACCTGGTCACTCTCGCCGACCCGACGTCGCCGTACTCCTTCCTGAACTACCTGAAGGAGAAGGGCCGGCTGTACTCGTTCTACATCCGCGAGAACTTCTACCCGCTGCGCGTCGAGTACGACGACTACTGCCGCTGGGCCGCGAACAAACTGAGCAGCATCCGCTTCAGCACGACGGTGGCGGAGGTGACGTACGAGGACGACGTCTACGTCGTGCGGACCACGGCCGGCGACACCTACCGCGCCCGTCACCTGGTGCTCGGCACCGGCACCCCGCCGCACATCCCCGAGGCCTGCCAGGGCCTGGGCGGCGACTTCATCCACAACTCCCGCTACCTCCAGCACAAGGCGGAGCTGCAGAAGAAGGACTCCATCACGCTGGTCGGCTCGGGCCAGTCGGCCGCCGAGATCTACTACGACCTGCTCAGCGAGATCGACGTCCACGGCTACAAGCTGAACTGGGTCACCCGCTCCCCGCGGTTCTTCCCGCTGGAGTACACCAAGCTCACGCTGGAGATGACGTCCCCCGAGTACGTCGACTACTTCCGCGAGCTGCCCGAGGCCACCCGCTACCGCCTCACGGCCGAGCAGAAGGGCCTGTTCAAGGGCATCGACGGCGACCTGATCAACGAGATCTTCGACCTGCTCTACCAGAAGAACCTCGGCGGCCCGGTCCCGACGCGGCTGCTCACCAACTCCGCGCTCACCGATGCACGGTACGAGAACGGCACGTACACGCTGTCCTTCCGCCAGGAGGAGCAGGAGAAGGACTTCGAGCTGAGCTCCGAGGGCCTGATCCTGGCCACGGGCTACCGGTACGCCGAGCCGGAGTTCCTGAAGCCGGTCCGCGACCGGCTGCGCTACGACTCCCGGGGCAACTTCGACGTCGCCCGCAACTACGCCATCGACGTCACCGGCCGGGGGATCTTCCTGCAGAACGCCGGCGTCCACACCCACAGCATCACCAGCCCCGACCTGGGCATGGGCCCCTACCGGAACGCGTACATCATCCGCGAGCTGCTCGGCACCGAGTACTACCCGGTGGAGAAGACGATCGCGTTCCAGGAGTTCTCGGTATGACGTTCACGTTCCGCCCCCTCGACCCGCTGAAGGACGCAGAGCTCCTGCACGCCTGGGTCACCCACCCCAAGGCCGCCTTCTGGATGATGCAGGACGCGAGACTGGAGGACGTCGAGCGCGCCTACATGGAGATCGCGGCCGACGAGCATCACCACGCCGAACTCGGCCTCCAGGACGGTGTCCCCGCCTTCCTGATGGAGAAGTATGACCCGGCCCACCGCGAGCTGGTCGGCCTGTACGAGCCGCAGCCGGGCGACGTCGGCATGCACTTCCTCACCCCGCCGACCGACACGCCCGTGCGCGGCTTCACCCGGTCCGTCATCACCGCCGTGATGGAGCACCTCTTCGAGGACCCCGCGGTGGAGCGGGTCGTCGTCGAGCCCGACGTGGACAACAAGGCCGTCCACGCCCTGAACGAGGCCGTCGGGTTCGTGCCCGAGCGCGAGATCCAGAAGCCGGAGAAGCGCGCGCTGCTCAGCTTCTGCACGCGCGCACAGTTCCTGGCCGCCCGAGGAGTAGCCGTATGACCCTGTCCGACGCCGTAGCGCATCTGTCCCCCCACCGCTGGGCGCGGGCCAACCGCCTCCTGATCCGCAAGGCGCTCGCCGAGTTCGCGCACGAGCGCCTCATCACGCCGGAGGCCACCGGCGAGGGCACCTACGTCGTCCGCAGCGACGACGGCCTGACCCGGTACACCTTCGCGGCGACGGTCCGCGCCCTCGACCACTGGCAGGTCGACGCCGAGTCGATCACCCGCCACCGGGACGGCACCGAAGCCCCCCTCGCCGCCCTGGACTTCTTCATCGAGCTGCAGAAGTCCCTGGGCCTGAGCGACAGCATCCTGCCGGTCTACCTGGAGGAGATCTCCTCCACCCTGTCCGGCACCTGCTACAAGCTCACCAAGCCGAAGACCACGGCGGCCGAGCTGGCGGGCAGCGACTTCCAGACCATCGAGACCTCGATGACCGAGGGCCACCCCTGCTTCGTCGCCAACAACGGGCGGCTCGGCTTCGGCATCCACGAGTACCTGTCGTACGCGCCGGAGACGGCGAGCCCGGTCCGCCTGGTCTGGCTGGCCGCGCACCGCTCACGCGCCGCGTTCACGGCCGGCGTCGGCATCGAGTACGAGTCGTTCCTGCGCGAGGAGCTGGGCGCGGAGACCGTCGAGCGCTTCCACGCCGTCCTGCGCGACCAGGACCTCGACCCCGCCGACTACCTCTTCATCCCGGTCCACCCCTGGCAGTGGTGGAACAAGCTCACCGTCACCTTCGCCGCCGAGGTCGCCCGCAAGCACCTGGTGTGCCTGGGCGAGGGCGACGACGAGTACCTGGCCCAGCAGTCCATCCGCACCTTCTTCAACCGGACGAGCCCCGAGAAGCACTACGTGAAGACGGCCCTGTCCGTCATCAACATGGGCTTCATGCGCGGTCTGTCGGCGGCCTACATGGAGGCCACCCCGGCGATCAACGACTGGCTGGCGCAGCTCATCGAGGGCGACCCGGTGCTGAAGTCCACGGGCCTGTCGATCATCAAGGAGCGGGCGGCCGTCGGCTACCGGCACCTGGAGTACGAGCGGGCGACGGACCGCTACTCGCCGTACCGCAAGATGCTCGCCGCGCTGTGGCGGGAGAGCCCGGTGCCGTCCCTCCAGGAGGGCGAGCAGCTGGCCACCATGGCCTCGCTGGTCCACGTCGACGACCAGGGCGCGTCCGTCGCGGGCGCGCTGATCGAGCGGTCGGACCTCGCCCCCACGGAGTGGCTGCGCCGCTACCTCCAGGCGTACTTCACGCCGCTCCTGCACAGCTTCTACGCCTACGACCTGGTCTTCATGCCGCACGGCGAGAACGTCATCCTCGTGCTGAAGGACGGGGTCGTGCAGCGGGCGATCTACAAGGACATCGCCGAGGAGATCGCGGTCATGGACCCGGACGCGGTGCTGCCGCCGACGGTCGAGCGACTGCGCGTGGAGGTCCCGGAGGACAAGAAACTCCTGTCGATCTTCACGGACGTCTTCGACTGCTTCTTCCGCTTCCTCGCGGCGAACCTCGCCACCGAAGGGATCCTGGAGGAGGACGACTTCTGGCGCACGGTCGCGGAGGTCACCCGCGCGTACCAGGAGTCGATGCCGGAACTCGCCGACAAGTTCAAGCAGTACGACATGTTCGCCCCCGAGTTCGCCCTGTCCTGCCTGAACCGCCTCCAGCTCCGCAACAACGAGCAGATGGTGGACCTGTCGGACCCGTCGGGCGCCCTCCAGCTGGTGGGCAACCTGAAGAACCCGATCGCGGAGTTCTGACCGCCCTCAAAGCAGACGGGCACCCCGGAGTACGGTCCTCCGGGGTGCCCGTCATTTTGCCTAGGGGCGCGGCGAACTGCGCAATCTTTTAGGGGCGCGGGGAACTGCGCGCCCAGCCCCCACCGGCCCGCGGATAGGTCACAAGGCAGAACCCCACGGCACCTGCGGCGACCGATACCACTCAATACCCAGGGCATCCCACCGCTCAGCCTGCGCAGCAAGCCGCACCTTGTACCGCTCCCAGTCATGCGCGGCAGCCGGCGACCATCCCAACTCGGCCACCCCGGGCAACCGCGGAAACGTCATGTACTCGATGTGCCCGGAGTTCTCGATCGTCTCCGTCCACAACGGCGCCTCGACCCCCCGCACGGCCCCCGCCGGCACCCCCGGCAGATACGCCCCCGGATCCCAGTCGTAAGACCGCTTCACCTCGACATACCCCGCCCAGGACAACCCCAGCGGCGTCTCCTCCGTGTACTTCATGTCGAGATACACCCGGTCGGCCGGAGACAGAATCAGCCCCGTCCCACTCTGCGCGGCCTTCACCACCCGCGCCTTCTCCTCCGCACTCGTACGGTCCAGACCCCAGTACTGCGCGAGCGCGCCCTTCGCCGGAGTCGCCCCCGTCAGCTGGTGCCAGCCCACCACCGTCTTGCCGTACTTCGCGACGACCGGCTGCACCCGGTCCATGAACTTCACGTAGTCCTCGTGGCTGGTGGAGTGCGCTTCGTCACCGCCGATGTGCAGGTACCTGCCCGGGGTGAGCGCGGCCAGTTCCCGGACCACGTCGTCGACGAAGTCGTACGTGATCTCCTTGCCGACGCACAGCGAGCTGAAGCCGACCTCGGTGCCGGTGTACAGCGGCGGTGCCACGCCGTCGCAGTTCAGCTCGGCATAGGAGGCGAGGGCCGCGTTGGTGTGGCCGGGCATGTCGATCTCCGGGACGACCTCCAGGTAGCGGGAGGCGGCGTACCGCACGATCTCCTTGTAGTCGGCCTTCGTGTAGAAGCCGCCGGGCCCGCCGCCGACCTCCGTCGAACCACCGTAGGCCGCGAGCCGCGGCCAGGAGTCGATGGCGATGCGCCAGCCCTGGTCGTCGCTGAGGTGCAGATGCAGCTTGTTGATCTTGTAGAGGGCGAGCTGGTCGATGTAGCGCTTGACCTGGTCGACGGTGAAGAAGTGCCGGGAGACGTCGAGCATGGCGCCGCGCCAGCCGTAGCGGGGGCTGTCCTCGACGGTGCCGCCGGCGACCAGCCACGGCCCGGGCTGGACGGTGTCCTTCTCGACGGCCGCGGGGAGGAGCTGGCGCAGGGTCTGCACACCGTGGAAGAGCCCGGCGGGCGTCCTGGCGCTGATCGTGAGGGCCCGGGGCGTGCTGCTGAGGCGGTAGCCCTCGGGACCGAAGTCGCCGTCGGCGAGGCGCAGCCGGATGCCGCCCGGGCCGTGCGTGGTCACCGGCAGGCGGTAGCCGGTGGAGGGCCGCAGGAGGTCCGCCAGGTACTCGGCGACGCGACGCGCCTCCCTGGAGCCGTCGACGCGGATGTGCGTGCCGCGCGTGATGCGGTACGGGGCGCCGCCGGGGGCGACCGAGGCGGGGGCCGGTATGACCCGGTCGAGCGGCGTGGGCGCCGCCGCCTGCGCCGGGGAGGCCTTGGTGACGCAGACGCCCACCGCGACCAGCAGCAGGGATCCGAGAAGGCGCAGCGTTCTGCGGTGCTGTCGTACGGAACCGTCTCTCACAAAACCGTCCCTTCCGTGAGCCAGGAGCTCCAAGAGGTCTGGACCACTATCCCGGGACACTGATGGAACAATCCACCCTATGGCGGAAATCATCCAGAAGGACGGCTCGTGGATCTTCGACGGCGACGCCCTGCGGCTGACCCCCGGGCGGGACAAGAACGTCAGCCTGCTGCGCAGGGAGCTGGGTGAACTGGTCGTCCCGCTGGGGGCGTT
Source organism: Streptomyces olindensis (assembly GCF_040645895.1). Lineage (NCBI taxonomy): Bacteria > Bacillati > Actinomycetota > Actinomycetes > Kitasatosporales > Streptomycetaceae > Streptomyces > Streptomyces olindensis. The sequence goes on from NZ_JBEYZD010000042.1 coordinate 63,377, forward strand.
GGCGGGGGTCTCGTTCGAGCAGGGCAAGAAGAGCGGCCGGCTGCGGCTGCGCCTGCGGGACGGCGCCGATCCGCTGCTGCACGCGACCGGCGGGCGGCTCACCGAGCCCCACGACCCGTACCAGCTGATCGTCGAGTCCGACCGCTACGGCGTCGCCGAGTACTTCACCGACGAGGTCCGCAACGCGCTGCTGCTGGACCAGGTGCCGACGGACCCGGTGACCGAGTACCTGCTGCCGGGGCCGTCCGTGCCGCTGTCGGTCTCCGCCGGCGACGGCACCGCGAGCTTCGACGGCGAGCGCATACGCCTGGAGTGGAACTGGAAGACGGAGGACGCCAAGGCCGCCGCCGGCACCCGCACGCTCGCGCTCGCCGACATCACGGGCGTGGAGTGGCATCCGGCGGCCGGCCTGGAGAACGGCCACCTCCGCTTCGTCGTGCGCAACGCGCCCACCAAGACTCCGCCCAAGTACGACCCCAACGCCGTGGAGTTGTGGGGCTTCAAGAAGGACCCGCTGATGGCGCTGGTCGCGGCGGCGGTCCAGGCCAGGCTTCCGCACCCGGCCCGGGCCGCCACCGCCGCCGATGTACGGGACACGCGACCGGAACTGCCTTCTCCTCCGGTCGCGCCCGCCGAGGACGACCACGACGCCCTGCTGCGCCGCCTGCGCGAGCTCGGTGAGCTGCACCGCACGGGCGTGCTGACGGACGACGAGTTCACGGCGGCCAAACAGGCGGTCCTGAAGCGGATGTGACGCCCAGGGGGTGTTACTTCGCCCGGCGCGCCACCGTGAAGTGGTCCACCTGCTCACCGTTCTCGGCGATGCCGCGCACCTTCAGCGTGGCGAGCCGTCCCCGCGGCGCGGGCGTGACGTCCACGCGCAGGAAGGAGTAGTCGAGGTAGCGCACCCGGGACCAGTCGACGGTCTCGTCCTGCTTGCCGTCCTTGAGGTTGACGAACGAGGCCACGGAGTCGACCTCGTGCTCGTTGCCCTCGTAGGAGAGCGGGGCGCTGAACGCGTAGAGGCTGCGGCCCGCCGCACCGGCCGTCACGTACACCACGCCGTCGGTCTCGGGGTAGGCGGTGCCGCCGATCGGGAGCTTCTTCGTGACCTTGTTTCCCTTGATCACGTCGGTGCGCTCGTACTGGTGGTTGTGGCCGTTGATGACGAGGTCCACGGTGTACTTCTCGAACAGCGGCACCCACTCCTGCCGGACCCCGCCCTCGGAGGCGTGGGAGGTGGAGGTGCAGTAGGCGCAGTGGTGGAAGAACACGACGATGAAGTCGATGTCGTGGGCGGCCCGGTACTTCTTGAGCTGCGCCTCGAACCACTTGGTCTGGGTGCCGCCCGAGAGGCCCAGGTTGGCCGGTATCTCGAAGGAGACGTCGTTGGCGTCGAGCGAGATCACCGCCGTGTTGCCGTGGACGAAGGAGTAGACGCCCGGGAGGTTCTTCCGGTCGGGGCCGTTGTCCGGGAGGGTCCAGCGGGCCTCCTCGCCGCCGTAGCCGTGGGGCGCGTACCAGGCCTCCATGTCGTGGTTGCCGTAGGCGGGCATCCACGGCACCGACTTGGCGACGGACTCGGTCTGGGCGAGGAACTGGTCCCACACGCGCGAGTCGAAGCCGGTGTCGGAGGTCTTGCCCTGGCCGGCCGGGTCGCCGTAGGCGATGTCGCCGGCGTGCAGGTGGAAGGCCGGGTTCTGGCCGAGGATCAGGCTGTCGTTGGCCAGCGCGTGGTAGCTGACGCCCTGGTCGCCGAAGGCCGTGAAGGTGAACGGCTCCTTGTGCGCGGGGGCCGTGGTGAAGGTGCCGAGCGTGCCCAGCAGGTGCGGCTCGGCCGGGTCGAAGCCCTCGTGGCCGACGCCGTAGTAGTACGTCCGGCCCGGGCGCAGACGGCTCAGCTTGGCGTGGACGTAGTACTGGGTGTGGTCGCCGCTGGCGCCGACGCCGGCGGGCGTGAAGAGGGTGCGGACCTCGGCGTCGATCCTGCGGGAGAGGTCCCAGGGGTGGGCACCGATCCGGATGAACGGCTTCTTGACGGCGACCGGGACCTGCCAGGAGACGGTCATCTCCGTGCGCGGGTCGGTGCCGTAGGCGAGGTGGCGGCCGAAGGGGGCGACGAGGGCGCCGTCGACGGCCTCGGTCGCGGGGGCGGTGCGGGCGGTGGGTACGGCCGCCCGGGCGGTGGCGCCGGGTACGAACGCGCCACCCGCTACGGCGCCGAGCGTGACGGCACCGCCTCTGATCATCGTGCGCCGGGAGAACCGGGTGCGCAGGTACTCGTGCTGCTCGGCCATGCTCATGCGCTCGGCGAGCCGCTCGGGTACGCCCATACGAGGAATGTCCATGGCGTCCAAAATTCGACGCCTCGGGCAACGGGATGCCGGACATCCGGTGGACGCCTCACGAACAAGCACTCATGACAGGTTCAACGTTCCCCCAAGGGATTCCCACAGCCGTCTGCCCGAAACCGGGCAGAATTCTTGCGAAAGCGCCGCCGGTGCCCCAGGATCTAGCGAGTGCACGACGAACTCGTAGATCATCTGACGCGGTCCACGCCCCTCAGCAGGGGCGAGGCGCTGCGCGTGGTCCAGGACGTGCTCGCCTACTTCGACGAGACGACCGAGGAGTACGTCCGTCGCCGCCACCGCGAGCTCCAGGCCCAGGGCCTGGTGAACGCGGCGATCTTCGAGCGGATCGAGGCGGACCTCAAGTATCGCGCGGTGGCGCCGCCGGAACTCTCGCTCCGGCAGCTGCGGCGCATCGTCTACGGCTAGGAATACGTATACATGTGCGGAATCGTCGGTTACATCGGGAAGCGTGACGTCGCTCCCCTGCTCCTGGAGGGCCTGCAGCGCCTGGAGTACCGCGGGTACGACTCCGCGGGCATCGTCGTCACGTCCCCGAAGGCGTCCGGCCTGAAGATGGTCAAGGCCAAGGGCCGCGTCCGCGACCTGGAGGCCAAGGTCCCGGCCCGCTTCAAGGGCACCACCGGCATCGCCCACACCCGCTGGGCCACCCACGGCGCCCCCTCCGACGTGAACGCCCACCCGCACCTGGACGCCGAGGGCAAGGTCGCCGTCGTCCACAACGGCATCATCGACAACGCCTCCGACCTGCGCCGCAAGCTGGAGGCGGACGGCGTCGAGTTCCTCTCCGAGACCGACACCGAGGTCCTCGTCCACCTCATCGCCCGCTCGCAGGCCACCAAGCTGGAGGACAAGGTCCGCGAGACCCTCCGGCTCATCGAGGGCACGTACGGCATCGCCGTCATGCACGCCGACTTCCCCGACCGGATCGTCGTCGCCCGCAACGGCTCCCCGGTCGTCCTCGGCATCGGCGAGAAGGAGATGTTCGTCGCCTCCGACATAGCCGCCCTGGTCGCCCACACCCGCCAGATCGTCACCCTGGACGACGGCGAGATGGCCACCCTGAAGGCCGACGACTTCCGCACCTACACGACGGAAGGCACCCGCACCACGGCGGAGCCCACCACCGTCGAGTGGGAGGCCGCCACCTACGACATGGGCGGCCACGACACCTACATGCACAAGGAGATCCACGAGCAGGCCGACGCCGTGGACCGCGTGCTGCGCGGCCGCATCGACGACCGCTTCTCCACCGTGCACCTGGGCGGCCTGAACCTGGACGCCCGCGAGGCCCGGCGGATCCGCCGCGTGAAGATCCTCGGCTGCGGCACCTCGTACCACGCGGGCATGATCGGCGCCCAGATGATCGAGGAGCTGGCCCGCATCCCCGCCGACGCGGAGCCGGCCTCCGAGTTCCGCTACCGCAACGCGGTCGTCGACCCCGACACGCTCTACGTCGCGGTCTCCCAGTCCGGTGAGACCTACGACGTGCTGGCCGCCGTGCAGGAGCTGAAGCGCAAGGGCGCCCGCGTCCTGGGCGTGGTGAACGTGGTCGGCTCGGCGATCGCCCGCGAGGCGGACGGCGGCATCTACGTGCACGCCGGGCCGGAGGTCTGCGTCGTCTCCACCAAGTGCTTCACCAACACCACGGTCGCCTTCGCCCTGCTCGCCCTCCACCTCGGCCGCACCCGTGACCTCTCCGTCCGGGACGGCAAGCGCATCATCGAGGGCCTGCGCAAGCTGCCCGCGCAGATCGCCGAGATCATGGAGCACGAGGAGGACGTCAAGAAGCTGGCCCTGCAGTTCGCCGAGGCCCGCTCGATGCTCTTCATCGGCCGTGTCCGGGGCTACCCGGTGGCCCGCGAGGCGTCCCTGAAGCTCAAGGAGGTCTCGTACATCCACGCCGAGGCCTACCCGGCCTCCGAGCTCAAGCACGGCCCGCTGGCCCTGATCGAGCCGGCCCTCCCGACGGTCGCGATCGTCCCCGACGACGACCTCCTGGAGAAGAACCGCGCCGCCATGGAGGAGATCAAGGCCCGCAGCGGCAGGATCCTCGCGGTGGCCCACCAGCACCAGGAGAAGGCCGACGAGACGATCGTCGTCCCGAAGAACGAGGACGAACTCGACCCGATCCTGATGGGCATCCCCCTGCAACTCCTGGCGTACCACACGGCGTTGGCCCTGGGCCGCGACATCGACAAGCCGAGGAACCTGGCCAAGTCGGTGACGGTGGAGTAACCGGCCTTCTTTTTCAGGGGCGCGGGGAACTGCGCGACAAGCCCCCACGCACCCGCAGAGGCCAAACAAGAGGACGGACCCCCACGTGCTGCCACCAAGCACGGGGGGTCCGTTTTCATCGCCGGGAAGCCGCCCAACTCCCCGGCCCGCGCAGCTAACCGGTGGCCGTCACTCCCCGGCCGGCAGCACGCCTCGGAAGAGCAGTCGGCCAGTGCGCCAGCGCCGCCGTGGCCGCGTACCAGGCAACGGCACCCGCAGCCACGGCGAACCACCCACCGACCTTCGCCAGCCCGTCGTTCTCCGCGAACACGGCGATCGCGAGCAACAGCAGCGAGACGAAGAACAGCCCGTACACGCCCTGCCCGAGCTGGTCCCCACCGGCCAGTGTCAGAGACAGCGCCACCAGCGCGAACAACAGCAGGAACAGCCCTGCCGCGTTGCCGCCCGCGCCCTCGGTCACGGCCCAGGTGAACCACAGCGCGCCGAGCACGGAGAACGCCGTACCACCGGCGGAGTCGCCCTCCCGCAGGGCCACCAGCCCGGCGACGAAGAGCGCGATGCCGCCCACGTACTGGGCGATTGATACGGCGTCAGCGGCTGTCACGCCGTCGATCACAGCGGTATGCCCCAGGCCGAAGGCCAACAGGGTGAGGGCGAGGGCCAGTCGACCGACCACGGTCGTGATTCCGCTTCCCGCGGAGACGTCTTTGTCCACGGCGGGCTCCCTTCGTGCATGTGCAGTTGTGCGGTGTCCCGTATATGCCCTTCACAAGGGCACAAACACCTCTACGCGCGAGTAGATTTACGCACCGCACAAGGCGAGCAAGGGAGTTGACACTCAGGGAATGACGACCACGGGTCGCTGCGCCCGCTTGGCGAGCCGCCCGGCGACGGAGCCGAAGATCCGGCCCACGATGCCGTGGGTCGAGCCGACGACGATCGCGTCGGCCTCGTACTCCCGGCCGACCTCTTCGAGTTCGTGGCAGATGTCACCGCCGCGCTCGACCAGGATCCAGGGCACCTCGGCCAAGTAGTCCGCACAGGCCAGCTCCAGACCGAGCACCTCGGTGCGGTGGTCCGGCACGTCCACGAAGACGGGCGGCTCGCAGCCGGCCCACACCGTGGTCGGCAGCCGGTTGGCCACGTGGACGATGATCAGGCCCGACCCGGAGCGATGGGCCATGCCGATCGCGTACGCCAGGGCGCGCTCGCTGGACGTGGAGCCGTCGAAACCGACCACGACCCCGTGCTTGAAGGCGGGGTCGCAGGAATGGCGTGGCTCTTCCGCCGCCAGGGGCTCGGCCGCCGTGGGATCGGCGACGGGCCGCTTGCGGTCCGCGGGTTCGAAGAATTCGTGACCGGCCATGGCTGTCTCGGCGTTGTGATCCTTATATGGGGGACGACAGTGTGCGGCGGAGCTGTGTCCGGGAATGGTCTTCCCAACCCCATACCCCCAAGGGTACGGCGGCACGCCTCCTTAGCCCAGATCCCGCCCGCCGTGCGTGCGGGTTCCAGGGAGCATGCACGAGGCGGCGCCCGTAACGCAATGGTTGCTGCGCTGTACAGGCGGTTTGCACAGGATTCACTTACCCGTGGGGGTGATCCGGTCAGCCAGTGACCGACGCCCCGGCCACGCGTTGAACCCGTGAGTCACGCCACAGGGAGCACGCATGTCCGGACCTCGCCCCGCCCCGGAGGCGGACCGCGCGACCCCGCCGCCGCGGGACACCGCGACGGACGTGGTCCGCTGGGCGGCCTTCAGCTGCCTGCTCGTCCCGGTCGTGCTCCTCGCCTACGGCACCTCCCTCGCCGGCGCCGCCGGCACGGCCCTCGGGCTCGCGGCCGTCACGGCCGCCTGCCGGGTGCTGCTGCGCCAGTCCGAGCGCGGCGCGGCCCGCCTCGCGGCCGAGGACCGGGCGCCCCACCGGGGCCGGCACCACCGCACCGGAACGGGGTCCCACCGTGGCGGACGGCACAGCGGCGGAGATACACCGGTCGGCTGACCGGTTTCCGCGCACAGGCACGCTACTTTTCAGCCAACTTCTCGCACCCGTGCATCACCCCGCCGACCCACCCCCCAACCCCCGTTTGACCTGCACGGAAAGGGCCTCGGAGGGTCTGCGCACCCTACGTGGATTGGCCACTGCGACAAGGCGCACTTCCCTGCACGCCCCACGAGTGCAACGCTTCGTGATCGAATGCTTCACGCCAAGTTGCCAAGTCGACAATGTGCCGAGTGCCGAACCGGCCACCTCGGCGCGACGCGACACAGTAGATTCGATCTTGACTGTCTACGGCGGGGGACTCGTGCAGGACCGAGGGGAAACGTGCAGGAGCGACACAACCGAGGAGCCGCGACCACCGAGGGGGGCTTAGCAGTATGAGCCACGACTCCACTGCCGCGCCGGAAGCCGCGGCCCGGAAACTTTCCGGGCGACGCCGCAAGGAGATCGTCGCGGTGCTGCTGTTCAGCGGCGGCCCCATCTTCGAGAGTTCCATACCGTTGTCGGTGTTCGGGATTGACCGCCAGGACGCCGGCGTACCGCGCTACCGACTGCTGGTGTGCGGCGGTGAGGACGGCCCACTGCGGACCACAGGGGGCCTGGAACTCAGCGCACCGCATGGCCTGGAAGCGATCTCACGCGCGGGCACGGTCGTCGTACCGGCCTGGCGTTCGATCACTTCTCCGCCACCGGACGAGGCGCTCGACGCGCTGCGCCGCGCCCACGAGGAGGGCGCCCGCATCGTCGGGCTGTGCACCGGCGCCTTCGTCCTCGCGGCGGCGGGCCTGCTGGACGGCCGCCCCGCGACGACACACTGGATGTACGCGCCGACGCTGGCCAAGCGCTATCCGTCGGTGCACGTCGATCCACGGGAACTCTTCGTGGACGACGGCGACGTGCTCACATCGGCGGGCACGGCGGCCGGAATCGATCTCTGTCTCCACATCGTGCGGACGGACCACGGCAACGAGGCGGCAGGGGCCCTGGCCCGCCGCCTGGTGGTTCCGCCGCGCCGGTCCGGAGGGCAGGAGCGCTACCTCGACAGGTCTTTACCGGAGGAGATCGGCGCCGACCCGCTCGCCGAGGTCGTCGCCTGGGCGCTGGAGCACCTCCACGAACAGTTCGACGTGGAGACGCTGGCGGCTCGCGCGTACATGAGCCGGCGTACGTTCGACCGCCGCTTCCGCTCGCTGACCGGGAGCGCTCCGCTGCAGTGGCTGATCACGCAGCGGGTGCTCCAGGCGCAGCGCCTGCTGGAGACGTCGGACTACTCGGTGGACGAGGTGGCGGGCCGCTGCGGCTTCCGCTCACCGGTGGCCCTGCGCGGCCACTTCCGCCGTCAGCTCGGCTCGTCCCCGGCCGCGTACCGGGCGGCGTACCGCGCCCGGCGCCCGCAGGGCGAGCGACCGCAGGACACCGACGGCGCCCCGGGCGGCCCCGGCTCCGGCAGCGCGCCGGGTCACCTGGGCCACTCCGGCCACCCGGGCCATCCCGGCCAGGCACCGGCGCCGCTGCACCCGGAGCACCCCGTCCCGCTCCAGTCCCGCCGCACGGCGGCCGCGAGCGCGGCCGGGTCGTCCCCGGCCCTGTCGGCGAGCCTGCCGGGACAGCGCAGCGGAACATGACGTGACCTCGAACCGCCGGGCGGACCGACCCGACCACTCGGCGCGCCCGGCGTTCGAGCACGACATCTGAGACCGCCGGCGGCGATCAGCCGGCTCCAACCCGTCCGGCGATGGACGACGAGGCCGGCACCGGCGCCCCCACCCGGCGAACAACCGCACCCGCACACACGGCCGACCCGCGGAGCGACGCCGTAAGGTTAGACACATGAACGATCGCATGGTGTGGATCGACTGCGAGATGACCGGCCTCTCGCTGTCGGACGACGCGCTCATCGAGGTGGCCGCCCTCGTCACCGACTCCGAGCTGAACGTGCTCGGCGACGGCGTGGACATCGTCATCCGGCCGCCGGAGCGGGCGCTGGAGACGATGCCGGAGGTGGTGCGTCAGATGCACACCGCGTCCGGGCTCCTCGCCGAGCTGGAGAACGGCACGACGCTGAAGGACGCCGAGGAGCAGGTCCTGACGTACGTGAGGGAGTTCGTCAAGGAGCCGGGCAAGGCCCCGCTGTGCGGCAACTCCGTCGGCACGGACCGCGGCTTCCTGCTGCGCGACATGCCGACCCTGGAGGACTACCTCCACTACCGGATCGTCGACGTGTCGTCGATCAAGGAGCTGGCGCGCCGCTGGTACCCGCGGGCGTACTTCAACAGCCCGCAGAAGAACGGCAACCACCGCGCGCTCGCCGACATCCGCGAATCCATCGCCGAACTGCGCTACTACCGCGAGGCCCTCTTCGTCCCGCAGCCCGGGCCCGACTCGGACACCGCGAAGGCGATCGCCGCGAAGCACGTCCTGCCTGCCCAGTAGGCGGGACGGGGGCCTGTCGGGGGGCGCCGCGAAAGCCGTGCGCGAGCACCCCTTCGGACCCTGTACACTTTTTCTCGGCCGGTCGGGGACATCACTGACCTCCAAGCCGGTCATGGTGGGTGTAGCTCAGCTGGTAGAGCACCTGGTTGTGGTCCAGGATGCCGCGGGTTCGAGTCCCGTCACTCACCCTGAGTAATCAGCCGGTGGCTTCGGAAGAAGCCACCGGCTGATGCGTTTCGCGCGCCGATCAGGGCCGGGCGGTCACCGGAGTTACGGTCGGCGGCATGGACGGTGGACGCCGGGGATGGCGCGCGTGTGTGCTCAGCGGGGCGGTGTTCGCCGTCTGTATGGCCGGCACCACACTGCCGACTCCCCTCTACCCCCTCTACCAGGGCAAGTTCGGCTTCTCCGAGCTGACGGTCACCGTGGTGTACGCGGTGTACGCCTTCGGGGTCATCGGCGTGCTGCTCTTGGTCGGCAACGCCTCGGACACGGTGGGCAGGCGCCCGGTGCTGCTGTGCGGACTGGGCTGCGCGGCGGCGAGCGCCGTCTGCTTCCTGGGCACCACCGGGCTCGGCTGGCTGTACGCCGGACGGCTGCTGTCCGGGCTGTCCGCCGGACTGTTCACCGGCGCGGCCACGGCGTACGTGATGGAACTCGCACCGGGCGGCGGCGCCTCCCGGGCCACGTTCGTGGCGACGGCCGCCAACATGGGCGGACTGGGCTGCGGTCCCCTGCTCTCCGGCGTCCTCGCGCAGTACGCCGCCTGGCCGCTGTACCTCCCCTTCGTCGTCCACCTCGTCCTGGTCGCCGCCTCCGCCACCGTCCTGCTGCGGCTCGCGGAGACCGTACGGGAGCGGCAGCCGCTGCGCACCGTACGGGCGCAGCGGCCCGCCCTGCCCCCGCAAGTGCGGGCGGTGTTCGGCCCCGCGGCCACCGCCTCGTTCGTCGGGTTCGCCCTGTTCGGGGTGTTCACCTCGGTCAGCCCCGAATTCCTCGCGGAATCCCTGGACGTGACCGACCACGCCGTGAGCGGCCTCGTCGTCGCGCTGGCGTTCTTCGCGTCGACCGCCGGGCAACTGGCCGTCGGCCGGGTCGGACTCCGCCGGTCGCTCCCCCTGGGCTGCGCCGGGCTCCTCGCCGGACTCGCGCTGCTCGCGGGCGCGCTGCGCTGGGAACTGATGTCGCTGGTGGTGGCCAGCGCGCTCGTCGGCGGCTGCGGGCAGGGCCTGGCGTTCCGCGGGGCGCTGTCCGAGGTGGCCGCGGCGTCCCCCGAGCACCGGCGCGCGGCGGTGATCTCGACCCTGTTCGTGGTGGCCTACACGGGCATCTCGGTCCCGGTGATCGGCGTCGGCCTGCTGACCCGGCCGCTGGGCCTGGAAGGCGCCGGCCTGGTGTTCATCGCCTGCATGGCCGTCCTGGCCACGACCGCGGCCGTCTACCTGGTCCGGCGACCGGCACCGGCCAGGACGTGAGCGCCCGTTGATGCGCCCGTGGCATCGTGACGGACATGGGTGAACCGGTGGAGCGGGTCGACGAGCTGGACCGGGTGATCGGGGTGGTCGACCGGGACGAGGCGATCCGCAACGGCTGGCTGCACCGGGTCGCGACGACCGTCTGCCGTGATCCCCGGGGGCGCGTACTGGTGTACCGGAGGCCGGACCACGTCTCCCGGTTTCCAGGGCGGTACGACTGGCTCTTCGGCGGCGGCGTCGGAGTCGGCGAGTCGTATGAGGAGGCGGCGGCGCGGGAACTGGCCGAGGAGCTGGGCGTGCGGGTGCCGGTCCGGCCCGTCCTGACGTTCCTGTGCCGCGGAGCGATCAGCTCGTACTGGCTCGGGGTGCACGAGGCCGTCGTCACCGGGCCCCTGACCCCCGACCCCGCCGAGATCGCCTGGCACGGCTGGCTCGACGAACGGGAGCTGCGCAAGGCCACCGGCAACTGGGCGTTCGTGCCCGACGGCTTGGACGCCCTGCGCCGCTACCTGGGCCTCAGCACGCCGAACACCGCCACGCCGCCACGAACTCCCCCACCCGCGTGAACCGTTCGACGGGGTCGGGGCGCGTGGCTCGTTCCGCGACCGCCACCTCTCTGACGGACGGGCCCGGACGGTACTCGTCCAGGGGCACACCAGCGCCGGCCGTCCGCCGGCCGGACCTCGCGCAGGTACGGCTCGGTCCCGGCGACCTCCGTGGTGTCCGGCCAAGGACGGCCCGTCACGAGGACGACCGGGACACCAGCTCCGTCGCCAGGACCATCTGCCGGCGCTCCAGGCCGCGGGACGCGAGGGGGCGGCGGTCGGCGACCTCCGTGAGGAGGAGGTCGATCATCCGGCGGCCCATCTCCTCTATGGGCTGGCGGACGCTGGTGAGGGGCGGCTCCATGTGGCGGGCGATGGCCGAGTCGTCGTAGCCGACGAGCGCCACGTCGTCGGGGATGCGGCGGCCCGCCTCGCGCAGCGCCTGGCGGGCGCCGGCCGCGGTGACGTCGGAGGCGGCGAAGACCGCGTCCAGGCCGGGGTCGCGCTCCAGCAGCGCCGCCATGGCGCGGTGGCCGCCCTCCTCCGTGAAGTCGCCCGGCTCGATCAGCGCCTCGTCCGCCCCGAGGCCCGCGTCGATCATGGCCTCGCGGTAGCCGTCGACGCGGCGCTGGGCGCCGTACACGTCGAGGCGGCCGGTGATGTGGGCTATCCGGCGGCGGCCCCGGGACAGCAGGTGCTCCACGGCCTGCCGGGCACCGCCGTAGTTGTCGGAGTCGACCGACGGCAGGGTCTCCGCCGACGACCGCGGACCGCTGATCACCGCGGGGATCTCCAGCTGGGCGAGGAGGTCCGGCAGCGGGTCGTCGGCGTGCACCGACACCAGCAGGACGCCGTCCACCCGGTGTGCCGCCAGGTACTGGGCGAGGCGGCGGCGTTCGCGGTCGCTGCCCGCGAAGATCAGCAGCAGCTGCATCTCCGTGTCCCCCAGCGCGGCCCCGACGCCCTTCAGCATGTCCGAGAAGTACGGTTCCGAGAAGAACCGGGTCTCCGGCTCGGGCACGACCAGCGCGATCGCGTCCGTGCGGTTGGCGGCGAGGGCGCGGGCCGCGGTGTTCGGCACGTAGCCGAGCTCGGCGACCGCCGCCTCGACGGCCGCGCGGGTCGCGTCACTGACCCGGGGCGAACCGTTGATCACCCGGGAGACCGTGCCGCGGCCGACACCGGCGCGCGCCGCCACCTCTTCGAGGGTGGGCCGGCCACCGCTTCGGCCCCGCGCTCCGTGGCTTGCCATGGGCTCCGCCTTCCCCTCCACACCCGCACTCTGCGGCTGGCCTGGAATTTAACAGGCTCGTCAGCTGTCGTGACCGCTCCCGGCGGCTCGCCGCACCCGGCGTTCCGCTTCGCCCGACGAGCCGCCCGGCCGGCACCTCGACTGGCCGGATACCGACGACCGGGGCCGCAACGGGGTCCGGCCCGGGTCCAGTTAACGTCCCGATAACTGAACGCATATCTCGCTGTCCGGTCCCTTGACACCCCCGCCGCTACCGGGGACTCTTCAACACATCACTGGTGGGAGCGCTCCCACACTACCTGACACATACACAACCCGCACGTTCCCCGCCCGAGCCGCAGCGAGCAAAAACGGGTCCAACCATGCAGTTGGCCGGGGGGTCGGCACGTCAGGGCAACAGGAGGACGACATGCGAGCACGCATCCGAACCGCCCGCAAGGCGATGGTCCTCGCGGCCGCCGCGTCGCTGGGCGCCGGGCTGCTGGCCGGCTGTGCCGACGACGGCAAGAGCAACGGCTCCGGCTCCTCGGACGGCGACAGCGGCGGCAAGACCACGATCTCGGTCGGTCTCTTCGGCACCATGGGCTTCAAGGAAGCCGGTCTCTACGCCGAGTACGAGAAGCTCAACCCGAAGATCAAGATCGCCGAGAACGTCGTCGAGCGGAACGAGAACTACTACCCGGCGCTGCTGAACCACCTCACCACCAACAGCGGTCTGCTGGACGTCCAGGCCGTCGAAGTCGCCAACATCGCCGAGGTCACGGCCACCCAGGCCGACAAGCTCGAGGACATGTCCAAGGCTCCGGGCGTGGACAAGAGCAAGTGGCTGCCCTGGAAGTGGCAGCAGGCCACCACCAAGGACGGCAGGACCATCGGCCTCGGCACCGACGTCGGCCCGATGGCCATCTGCTACCGCACGGACCTCTTCAAGCAGGCCGGTCTGCCGACCGACCCGGCCGAGGTCGGCAAGCTGTGGGCCGGTGACTGGGCCAAGCTCGTCGAGGTCGGCGAGCGCTACAAGTCCAAGGCCCCCAAGGGCACCTTCTTCATGGACTCCCCCGGCGGTCTGATCCAGGCGATCCTGGGCAGCGAGAAGGAGAAGTTCTACGACTCCTCCGGCAAGGTCATCTACAAGTCGAACCCGGCCGTCCGCGCCGCCTTCAACCTGACCGCGGAAGCCGCCGAGAAGGGCCTCGTCCAGTCGCAGACGCAGTTCCAGCCGGGCTGGAACTCCACGATCGCCAACAACAAGTTCGCCGCGATCGCCTGCCCGCCGTGGATGCTCGGCACGATCAAGGGCAACGCCAAGCCCGACGCCGCCGGCAAGTGGGCCGTGGCCACCGCGCCCAAGGGCGGCAACTGGGGCGGCACCTTCCTCACCGTGCCGAAGAGCGGCAAGAACGTGAAGGAGGCCCAGAAGTTCGTGACCTGGCTGACCGCACCGGAGCAGCAGGCGAAGCTGTTCAAGGTGCAGGCCAGCTTCCCGAGCGCCCCGTCCGCCTACACCATGCCCGAGGTGACCGGCGCGACGAACGAGATGACCGGTGACCAGAAGATCGGCCCGGTCTTCGCGGAGGCCGCCAAGGCCGCCCCGGAGCAGGTGATCGGCCCGAAGGACCAGATCATCATGCAGGGCCTGACGGACAACGGCGTCATCCTCGCCACGAAGGGCAAGTCCGCGCAGGAGGCCTGGGACTCCGCGGTCAAGACCATCGACAACAAGCTGGACCAGTGACCCGGATGGTTTGACCGTGAGGATGGCGAGTTCGAAGCCGCCGTCGCGCAGGGCGCGGGCCCACTGGTCGGTGTCGAGTCCGG